>CANQKK010000007.1 GCA_947624475.1 uncultured Bacilli bacterium | reverse complement strand
AACTTATGGATAATAAAATCGTAGAATCTTTAGATGAGATTAAAGGAGTTGGACATAGAGTTGTTCAAGGAGGAGTATTCTTTAATAAAACAGAAGTTGCAACTCCAGAAGTTATCGAAAAAATAGATGAACTTTCAGGTCTTGCACCACTTCATAATCCACCTGCTATCGTAGGTATCAAAGCAGCAATGAACGTTATGCCAAATGCTCTTCAAACTGTTGTTTTTGATACAGCTTTTCATCAGACAATGGAGGAAACGGAGTATATGTACGCTGTTCCATATTCTTGGTATGAAGATTATGGGGTTAGAAAATATGGTGCTCATGGAACTAGTCACAAGTATGTCTCTCAGAGAATGAACGAGATTTTAGGCAGAGAGGATACGAAACTTATTACTTGTCATATTGGTAATGGTGCCAGTGTATCTGCTGTCAAAGATGGAAAATGTATCGATACTTCAATGGGACTTACTCCTAATGCCGGTCTGATGATGGGAACAAGATGTGGAGATATAGATGCAACTATCGTCACCTACATAATGGAAAAGACTGGTATGTCTCCTGAAGAGATGGATAATGTTTTAAATAAGCAAAGCGGACTATTAGGAATAAGTGGTATAAGTAGTGATTCAAGAGACATCGAAGATGGAATTAAAAATGGTAATGAGAGATGTAAATTAGCACAAAAAATGTATGTTAAGAAAGTAGTTGAATACATTGCTAAATACTATGTGCTATTAGGTGGTTGTGATGCTATTGTGTTTACAGCGGGATTAGGAGAAAATTCTATTAATACAAGAAGAGAAATTTTAGATAAACTTTCTGTTTTAGGTATAAAAATAGATGAAAAAGAAAATGATGTAAGAGGAGTAGAAAAGAAAATTACGACAGAAGACTCAAAAATTCCTGCATATATAATTCCTACTAATGAAGAACTAATGATTGCTAGGGATACATATTCTTTGGTTTTGAAGGGATAGTATGAATAATAGTTATAAACAAATTTATAAGGTTATAAAGAAGTATAAAACAATAGTTATTGCAAGACATATTGGGGCAGATCCTGATGCTTTAGGAGCACAATTTGCTCTTCAGAGTATTATCAGAAGGTTATTTCCAGAAAAGAGAGTGCTAGCAGTAGGAAGTCAAGCAAGTAGATTTAGGTTTTTTGGACTAAATGATAAGTTTGAAGAACAGAATGAAGACGATGTTCTATGTGTAGTTTTAGATACTCCCGATATTAAAAGAATAGATGGAGTTAGTCTAAGTGATTTTAAATATATTATCAAAATTGATCATCATCCATTTATTGAAAAATTTGGAAATTTAGAATTAATTGACGATGAGGCCTGTAGCACAAGTCAACTTATTTTGGAATTTGCTTTTGCTAATAAAATTATTTTGAATAAAGAAGAGGGAGAAAGATTATATTTAGGTATCGTTGGAGATACTGATAGATTTTTACATGATTATACAAGTTCGAAGACATTTAAACTTGTAAAGAAATTACTTGATATGACAGCGATAGATTTTACATCTTTATACAAAGTTTTATATCAAAGACCAATTGCAGAAATTAGGTTTCAAGGGTATATTTATCAAAATCTTACACTTACAGAAAATGGTGTTGCATATATAAAGATTACAGATAAAATAATGAGAGAATATGGAGTAGACAGTGCGGCAGCGGGGAACATGATAAATGATTTGAAATTTGTCAATGAGATTATCGTATGGGTATTTTTATCGGAGGATGTAAAGAGTGATTTAATTAGAGTAAATATTAGATCTGTAGGTCCTTTCGTAAATGAACTTGCTTCTAAGTATGGAGGCGGAGGACATAAATACGCTTCGGGTGTAAAACTTAAATCTTTTGATGAGGCTGATAAACTTGTAAAAGATTTGGACAATTTGACAAAAAAATTTAAGGAAGATAATAATATATGATATAGAAAGCTAAACTATTAGAGTTATAGTATAAATCAAAAATGATTTTATCAAATATATAGTTTGGCTTTTTATTTTGGACACGTTAAAATGCTTTAAACTATTATGAAAAAATACATAAGAATGGACAATAAAGATATTGGTCAAGAAGAAATAAATTTAATCAATGGTAATCTTTATTTTAGAGATGAGATTGAGGAATTTTTTTAGTAGATAATAATATAAATACAGAAGGTATGGTCTTCGATAGTATTACTTCCGAATCGTTAAGAGATATGATAGATATTATTCTTATTGAGAGACAAAAAAAGTTATAATGATAGTTTTTTTATAATAAAAATTTTATGAATTTGATAAAATTTATACTATTACTCATGAAGCAATTAGAGGAATAGAAAAGAGGTGAAGAAAATAATATATATGACCGATAAATAAGTGTATGCAAAAGAGATTTAATAAATGTATTTTGTTTTCAAAGTTTTTTAAATATGATATAATTATATAGAAAAGAGGGATTAATATGTTGAAAATAAATAATCTATCTGTTAATGTCGATAATAAAAAAATACTAGATAATTTTAATCTTTCAATAGAGGATGGAGAAATACATGCGATAATGGGACCTAATGGAGTAGGTAAATCAACTTTATCGAGAGTAATTATGGGGGACTCTAACTATATGGTAGAAGCAGGAGATATAATTTTTAATGGTGATAATTTACTTCCTCTTTCTACTGATGAAAGGGCTAAAAGGGGAATTTTTTTAGCAATGCAGTATCCAATGGAGATAGACGGCGTATCAAATCAAGATTTTTTAAGAACTGCTATATCGGCAATAAATGATAAGAAGATAGGTCTATATGACTTTATATTAAAATGTGAAAAGGGAACTGAAGAACTATCGATGAATAAAGAACTTATCCATCGAAGTTTAAATGTTGGCTTTTCGGGAGGAGAAAAGAAGAAAAATGAGGTATTGCAAATTAAACTTTTAAGACCGAAGTTTATTATTTTGGATGAATTGGATTCAGGACTAGATGTCGATAGTTTGAGAATAACTAGTGAAAATATAAAGCAATATAAAGAAGATAATCCTGATACTTCTATTCTTATTATCACACATCATCCAAAGATTTTAGAATATTTAAAACCTAATTTTGTACATATTATAGATAATGGTAAAATTATTAAGACAGGAGACTATAAACTATCTTCAGAAATTGAGAAATATGGATATAATTATTTTAAAGATAAGAAAAATAATATGACAAAAGAGGAAGAACATGAATAGAATAAGAGTAGTTAGTAATAAAATTATTCCTTTTGATGATAGTGATATTATAATTAATGAAAATAATATAACTTTTACTAATAATGGCAACTATTATATTGATTATATCAGTTGTGATAATTTAGATATTAATTTCTATGTAAATGATAAAGTAACAGTATTGCTTTTCGAGATGTCGGATAGTAATAGTCTTAATTCTAATATTAATTATAATTTAGGTAAAAAATCTTCTCTAGTTGTAAGTAAATTTTATAATAATGAGAATACTAATGAAAAAGTTAATATTTATTTAAATAAGACACTTGCGGATATTAGATATAATTTTTCTAGTATAAGTAATAATAGTGATAAATATTTGTTTAATATTTATCACTTAGATAAGTCTACTAATTCAAATATTTTTAATAGGACTGTCGCCAGGAAAGGAAGTTCAAGTAATTTTGATATCAACAGTTTTGTGGAAAATGGAATTAAAGGTTGCTACTTAAATCAACAGACAAAGATTATCACTTTAGGGGACTCTAATAATAAGATTAATCCTAATATGTTTATTGGGGAAGAGGATACGACGGCAATACACTCTTCAGTTGTTGGTAGTGTCGATAATGAAAGTTTATTTTATTTGATGAGTAGAGGAGTTGATTATAATACTTCCGTTAATCTTATTGTAAAGGGAATGATTTTATCAAATATTAATCCTGATATGGAAACAAGAGAGAGAATTTTGAATATTTTAGAAAAATGAGGAGGTGAGTAGATGAACAGAGATGATTTTCCTATTTTGAAAAATAATTTGGTTTATTTTGATAATGGTGCTACTACTTTGAAACCAGTGCAAGTTAAGAATGCTATATGTGAGTACTATGATAAATATTGTGCTAATGCTCATAGGGGTGATTATAAAATTAGTGCTATCGTGGATAAATTATATGAAGAGACAAGAGAAGATGTAAAAAATTTTATCAATGCTAAAGAAGCGTCGGAAATTGTCTTTACCAGTGGTACTACTAATGGAATGAATATGATAGTTTTTGGCTTTTTTAAGAATTATTTGAAAGAAGGAGATGAAGTATTGATTACGTTAAGTGAACATGCTTCGAATATTATTCCATGGTTCATGCTTCAGAAAGAAAATAAAATAAAAGTTAATTATATTGATTTAGATGAAGATCATGAAGTTACGTTAGATAATGTTAAAAAAGCAATAACTAGTAAGACTAAAGTTATTTCACTTGCTCTTATTACTAATGTTATTGGAGATGAAAGGCCTATTAAAGATATTGCTAAACTAGCACATGAAAATAATATTTTAATGGTAGTGGATGCTGCTCAAGGTGCTCCTCATGTTAAGATAGATGTTCAAGATATGGATATTGATTTTATGGCCTTTTCTGGTCATAAGATGTATGGCCCTACTGGTATTGGATTATTGTATGGTAAGTTTGACTTGTTAGATAAAATGACTCCTCTTAACTACGGCGGAGGAATGAATGCTGTGTTCGTAAAAGATGGATATGTCGAACTTAGAGAAATTCCAACAAGATTAGAAGGAGGAACTCCTAATATTGAGGGAGTTATGGGAATTAAAGCCGCTATTAAATATATTAATGATATTGATATTGAAAATATTAATAAATATGAAAAAGATCTTCGTAGATATTTAATTACTGAACTAGCAAAACTTGATTTTGTTGATATATATAATAAGAATACTGACAGTAATATAGTGGCATTTAATATCAAAGGAGTATTTGCACAAGATACAGCAATATACCTAGATAAATATAACATCTGTGTAAGAGCGGGCAATCACTGTGCTAAAATTTTGGATAATGTTTTTAATGTGAGTAATACTGTAAGGATAAGTCTTAGTTTTTATAATACTAAAGAGGAAATTGATTTGCTTATAAACGTACTTAAAAATAGTGAAAATATATGGAAGGAAATAATATAATGGATAAAGATTTTAAGAGAAGTATTATATTAGATAATTATCAAAATCCCGACCGAAAGATGGTAAGTGGGGAAGATCATATTAAAATTAATACGAGAAATGTTAGTTGTATTGATAACTTAGATATTTATCTGAAAGTTAGAGATAATATTATCGAAGATGTTACTTTTGAAGGAGAGGCATGTGTAATTAGTATATCTTCTACTAATATATTAGTTAATTTACTTATTGGTAAAACAAAAGAAGAAGGTATTAATATCATCGATAATTATCTTAGGATGATTAATGAAGAAGACTATGATAGAGAAGTATTAAAAGAACTTATAGTATTTGAAGATACTTCGAAACAGCCGTCGAGGATTAAATGTGCAACTTTATCCGCTAATGGAATAAAGAAGTTTTTAGAAGAAGATAAAAATCACTCATGAATATTTTGAGTGATTTTTTTATATCAACAGATATGTTTTAATTTGAAATTTCTTCTATCAACAGTTTATGTTGATAGTTTTTTTATTCATTCTTAACATAAATATCAGATATACTAATTAATTTAGTTTCAAAAGAAAGTATTTCTTTTGAAGGGAGCGATAGCGATAAAAAATATTGTAAAAATTAGTGTAAATATGTTTAAATGTTCTCCTTTTTTTGATAGAATAATATGTAGGAAACTTAGGTGGTAATATGCAGGATAAAATGAAAAAATTATTGGAACAAATTAATATGGATAGTAATTATTTAGAAAATGCTTCTATAGATAAAATCGTCGTTTATGATAAGAATAATTTATGGGAATTTATTATTAATAACGATAAGATTTTACCTGTATATATTTATAATGAATTATCAAATAAACTTAAGAATACTTTTAAGAGTATTAAAGATATTAGTATTGTTATTAAGGCGCAAGATGATAGTGATTACTTAGAAGACTATTTTGAATATTTGATTAATGAATTAGTAAGTGATAGTGTAAAATATAAATGTTTCGTGGGAAGGAAATTTATTAGGCAAAATAATAAATTAATTTTAGGGGTATATAATAAGGCTGAATATACTTATATAATGGAGAAGAAAGAATTTATTAATAAATCGTTATATAGATATGGCTTTAATTTGAAACTAGATATAGTATTAACAGAAGATAAGGAAAATGAGATTCTTTCGGAAATTGAGAAAGAAAAAATTGTGGAAGTTTCTTCTGTATTTCCAAAGAAAAGCACTGTAAGTGAAGTTAAAAAAGATGAGAAAAAATATTTTAAACCGAAGAAGGATACTACAGTTACGCCAATTAAGGATATTTTGTTCGAAGTTGATAATATTACTATCGAAGGCATGATTTTTGGTATTGATATGTTTGAATCTAGGAGTGGATATAAAGTTATTACTCTTAAAGTTACTGATAATAATGATAGCATCTATGTTAAAATGTTTACAAAAGACGAGGAAGAATATATAAGAATTAAGGATTTACTAAAAGAGAAGTCTTGGTATAACTTCTATGGTAAAGTGCAAATGGATAAGTATGCTAATGAACTTGTTTTTATGACGAGATATAGAGATATAGAAAAGATAGAGACACCAGTAGTGAATAAGTTAGAAGATAAAGAGGAGGTTAAAAGGGTAGAACTTCATGCTCATACGATGATGAGTCAAATGGATGGTATTACGAAAGTTGACTTGGGTAAACATACCTGTGAACTTGTGAGTAAATGTATCAACATGGGGTACAGGGGTGTTGCTATTACAGACCACAGTGGTTGTCAGGCTTTTCCAATTGCTTATGGTATTATTTCTTCGTATAATAAAAAAATAGAAGACCCAAGTAAACATTTTAAGGGGCTTTATGGAACGGAACTTACTTTGGTAGATGATACGGTAAATATTGTTATTAGACCTGATGATAGGGACTTGATGAAATCTACTTACGTGGTTTTTGATACAGAAACAACAGGATTTAATGCCGGCGGAGAAGACCAAATGATCGAAATTGGTGCAGTAAAAATATGCGAAGGGGTAATTGTCGATAGATTTGATGAGTTAATTGATCCAAAAAGACACATTCCTGATAAGATTACTGCTCTTACATATATAACTGATGAAATGGTTAAGGGAAAAGATGATGAAAAGACGGTAACTGAGAAATTTTTGAAGTGGGCAGGAGACTTACCGATGGTCGCTCACAATGCTAAGTTTGATATTTCTTTTATAGAAATGGCAATGAAGAAATATAGTTTGGGAGAGTTTTCTAATACTGTTATCGATACTTTGGAATTATCTAGAACATTAGATACTGGTTATTCGAGACATGGCCTATCGGCTTTGGTTAAAAGATATAATGTTCCATGGGATGAGGATGCACATCATAGAGCGGACTACGATGCTGAGGGAACGGCCCTCGTATTTCATAAAATGCTTCAAAAACTTGCTATGCAAAATTTTAAGACTATCTGTGATTTAGATAAGTTGGTATCTAAAGATGAAATTTATAAATTTGGTCGTACTTTTCATTTTAATGCTATTGCACTCAATAAGAAAGGACTTAAGAATTTATTTAAAATTATTTCACTTGCTAATACGACTTATTTATATAAAAGTCCTAGAATTCTACGAAGTAAACTTAATGAACTTAGAGAGGGACTTATTATTGGAAGTGGCTGCTACGAAAGTGAGATTTTTATTGAGGCTAGAAGTAAGGAGGGTGAAGAACTTACTAATATTATTAATTTTTATGACTATGTAGAAGTTCAGCCTCCAGAGGTATACGGCCATTTACTTCAAACTGGTGATTTTGGTAGTGAAGGAGAGATTAGAAATCATATTAGAAAAATAGTTGATGCTACTAAAGAGGCTGGTAAAATCATCGTGGCAACGGGAGATGTACATCATTTTTTAAGGGAAGATAAAATTTACCGAGAAATTATTGTTAATCAAAAAGTACCTGGTGGGGGAAGACATCCGCTTGCTAAAAGTAAGATTAAAAATATTCCTTCACAGCATTTTAGGACAACGAGAGAAATGTTAGATGACTTTAGTTTTCTTGGAGATGATTTGGCTTATGAAATTGTCGTTACTAATACGAATAAGGTTCTGGATATGGCCGAGGAAATCGAGGTTATTATAGATACGGGGGGTATTCCTTTTTCGCCACGAGTTAAAAGTGATGATGGAAAATCTTACTTAGACTGTCCGAGAGTGGTTACAGATCTTGTCTATGATAAGGCTAGAGAGTGGTATGGAGATCCACTTCCTCTCAATATTGAAGAGAGAATTGCTAAAGAATTATATGGCGATATTGTCTACAAGTGTTACGAAGAAAAATATCGTATGGAAAATCCGAGTATTGGAGAAGATGAACTTACTAAGATGATTTTTAATAGTCTTCATAAAACGGTCTTAGAGGGATTTGATGCTGTTAAAACTCTCATTTCTAATTATATTAAAGAAAAGTGGCAGGACGAAGATGGTGAGATTACTGATGATAAGGTAGAGAAAAAGGTTAAAAAGGCCCTTGGAGGTATTATCGGAGGTGGCTTTGACCCAATATATTTGATTGCCCAAAGGCTAGTTAAGCACTCGAATGATGATGGATATTTAGTTGGTTCTAGAGGTTCGGTTGGTTCTTCTTTTGTGGCTACGATGATGGGAATTACCGAAGTTAATCCACTACCTGCCCACTACAGATGTCTAAAATGTAAAAATAGTGTGTTTAAAGATGAAAAGGGTGAAGAACTTGGTGCTACTTATTCGAGTGGATTTGATTTGCCTGATATGAAATGTCCAAAGTGCGGAGAAGATATGTATAAAGATGGACAGGATATGCCTTTTGCGACTTTCTTAGGATTTAATGCAGATAAAGTTCCAGATATCGACCTTAATTTTTCGGATTTGAATCAGGCGTCCGCTCACGAATATACAAAGGTGTTATTTGGAGTCGATAATGTTTACCGTGCGGGAACTATCGGTACTGTCGCAGAGAAGACGGCTTTTGGTTTTGTTAGAGGCTACCTTGAAACAAAAGGAATTGTTGGAAAGAGATCATGCGAAATTGAAAGGCTTGCTATGGGATGTACGGGAGTTAAGAGAACAACGGGACAACATCCTGGTGGTATTGTCGTAGTTCCGGATTATATGGACGTTTCGGATTTTACACCGTTCCAATTTCCTGCGGAAGATGTAACTAGTGCATGGAGAACGACACATTTTGATTATCATGCTATCGACCAAGATTTGTTAAAACTTGATATTTTAGGTCACTCTGATCCGACACAACTTCGTTTAATTCAAGATTTATCAGGTACGGATATTTTAAAGGTACCACTAGATGATAAGGAGACAATGAGTATATTTACTTCGACTAAAGCACTTGGTGTAACTAACGAACAGATTATGTGTGAGACGGGAACACTTGGTATTCCAGAATTTGGTACTCCTTTTACTATTGGTATGGTCGCAGAAACAAAACCGAAGACATTTGCGGAGCTTATTAAAATATCAGGTCTTTCACATGGTACTGACGTATGGCTTGGAAATGCTAGAGACCTTATTATTAATAACGTCGTTCCTTTTAAAGAAGTTATTGGTTGTCGTGACGATATAATGGTATATTTAATGTATCATGGCGTCGAGCCAATTAAAGCATTTAAAATAATGGAATTTGTCCGTAAGGGTAAAGCAAGTAAAGATGCAGAGACATGGAATCAATTTAGAGATATTATGAAGAACGCTGGTATCGAAGATTGGTTTATTGATAGTTGTTTTAAGATTAAGTATATGTTCCCAAAGGCTCATGCGGCCGCTTATGTAATTAGTGCTTTTAGAATTGCTTGGTACAAAGTACATATGCCAATTTACTTTTATGCTTCGTGGTTTTCAACTAAGGCAACGGATTTTAATATCGAGGCAATGATAAAGGGATACGACGCTATAAAAAGTGCTCTTATAGAAATTGAAAATAAAGGATATGATGCTACTAATAAAGATAATGGAGTCTCTGAATGTCTTAAGGTTGCACTAGAAATGTCAGCAAGAAAAATTAAAATTACAAACTTTGATTTATATAAATGTAAGGCTCTTACCTTTACTGTAAAAGATGATAATACTCTTCTTCCACCTTTTATAACAATAGATGGCCTCGGAGATGTTGTCGCTAAGAATATTGAGTCTGAAGCATTGAAAAGTCCTTTTATCAGTATCGAGGATTTTCAAACAAGATGTAAAGTGTCGCAGACTCTCATCGATAAAATGCGCTCGATGGGTATCTTTAATGGATTACCTGAAACTAGTCAGTTAACTTTATTTTAGAAATTATTTCCCAAAATCGTACTTAAATTATTTCCCGGGAAATAATTTTACTAATTAAAAAGCAACTATTCAGACTATCAATATTAAAAAAAGTAAACTTCCTATAAATAAAGGGATTTATGATTTTCTATATAGAAATAAAATCATTTTTAAAAAAATTATAAATATGTATTTTTCTTTTAAAATAAAGGAAAAATCAAAATTATATTAATTTTGTGTTATCTAGAGTCTGAATAGTTACATTAAAAAAAGCAATATAGGATAAAATAATGCAAAGAACTTTATTTTGTCCTTTTTTTTTGGTACAATTGTTATAGAGAGTTTAGGTGATATTATGGAAAAAATAGTTTTAGTAGATGGAAATAATTTACTTTTTAGAAGTTATTATGCAACTGCTTATACAGGAAATGTCATGAGAAACAGTAAGGGATTTCCTACTAATGGACTATATGGATTTGTCAATATGATGAATAAAATTATTACCGATGAAAATCCTAAATATATTATGGTGGCTTTTGATATTGGCAAGACTTTTAGACATGAAAAATATGAGAATTATAAAGGAGGAAGAAAGGAAACTCCCGATGATTTGAAACTTCAATTTCCGATAGCAAAAGATATTCTTACTGCAATGGGAATTAAATATTTGGAATGCGTAGGATACGAAGCAGATGATATTATTGGAACAATTTCTAAATGGACAGAGAATGACGATAATTTTGAATCTTTAATTGTAAGTAGCGACAAGGATTTACTTCAGTTAATTAGTGATGAAACAACGGTTAAACTTCTTAGAATGAAAGACCATATTATAATGGATAAGAAGACATTTAAGGATATGTACGGATTTGAACCTATCAAAATGATCGATTTGAAATCTCTTATGGGAGATGCTTCTGATAATATACCAGGTGTTAAGGGTATCGGAGAGAAAACTGCGATTAAATTAATTCAAGAATATGGTTCATTGGATGGTATTTATGAGAATGTAGAAAAAATAAAAGGTGCTACTTTTAATAAATTAATTGATGGGGAAGAAGATGCTTATTACAGTAGAGACCTCGTTACTATATATCGTGATGTACCTTTGGATATTACTTTAAATGATTTAAAATATAATAAGATCAATATAGGTAAACTTAGGAAAATTTATGAAGATTTAGAATTTAAATCATTACTTAAAAGATTAGATAATAAAATAAAAAATTTGGATAGTAGTGATGATAATGAAAAAGAACAAATTTTAGATAGTGATGATAAAATAAATGGTAAAATTGAACTTAATATTATTACAAATATTGATGATGTAGTAATTGATGAAGATACTTCTATCTACATAGAAACTACTAATGGAAATTATCATGAAGTAAAAATTATTGGAATATCTTTATATAACAAAAAATTATCTTGCTTTATTCCTTTTGAAGTATTTAAAGATAATATCGAACTATTAAATGGTAAGGATGTTAAGTATACTTATGATTTAAAGAAATTGCTAGTTATATTTAATAGATATGGTATAAAGATTAAAAATTTATGTTTTGATACAATGATAGGAGCATATCTTCTAAATTATGAACTTAAGGATGACATAAGTTATTTGGCTAAACAATTTGATTATGATATTCCTTCTTATAATAAAAAGGAAGTAATAGATGATGAAGAAATTGCTAGAAGATCGATTTTAAAGGCAAAATTTATCTATGATACTAAGGAAGAACTAACTTTAAAAATAGAAAATGAGGGAATAACTAGTTTATTTTATAATATTGAGATGCCTATTGCTAATATTCTTGCAAAGATGGAAATACAGGGAATTACTGTAAAAAAAGAAGTTCTTGAAGAGATGGGAGAAGAAATTAAAATTAAACTAGAACTTATTACAAAGGATATTTATAATTATGCAGGGTGTGAATTTAATATTAATTCTCCTAAACAACTAGGAGAGGTACTTTTTGATAAACTTAAACTTCCATTCGCTAAAAAGAACAAAGTTGGGTATGTTACTGATGTCGATGTTCTTAAAAAACTTTCTGATTATCCGATAGTTAAGAATATTTTGGAGTATCGTGTTCTTGCAAAACTTTATTCAACATATATAGAGGGAATTATAGGAACGATTAGAGAAGATGGTAAAATTCATACTATTTATACGCAAACGTTAACAAGAACTGGCAGACTTTCTTCAATTGAACCTAATTTACAGAATATTCCGATGCGTAGTGAATATGGAAGATTAATAAGAAAGGCTTTTTTGCCGGAGGATAAATCAATTATTATGTCAGCGGATTATTCACAAATTGAACTTAGAGTTTTTGCTCATTTATCAGGGGTTAAGGATTTAATAAATGCTTTCAATAATAATATTGATATTCATACAAAGACGGCGATGGATATTTTTAAGGTGCCTCTTGAAGGAGTAACAAAAAATATGAGAAGACAAGCAAAGGCCGTTAATTTTGGGATACTATATGGTATTAGTAGTTTTGGATTGGCAGAAGACCTAGGTATTCCTGTTAAGGAAGCAAAAGAATTTATTAATAAGTATTTTGCTACTTATCCTGGCGTTAAAGATTATATGAATAAAGAAATAGAAGAGGCTAAATTAAATGGCTATGTCAAAACGATTACGAATAGAAAGAGATTTATTTACGAACTTAAAAGTTCTAATTATGCAGTAAGATCAATGGGAGAGAGGATGGCTCTTAATACTCCTATTCAAGGGTCAGCTTCGGATATTTTGAAAAAAGCGATGGTCGATATCAATGAGGAATTTGAGAAGAAAAATATTAAAAGTAAAATGATTCTTCAGGTACACGATGAACTTATATTTAATGTCTATGAAGAAGAAGTTGATGTAGTTAAAGATATTGTCTACAATAAAATGGTTAATGCTTTTAAATTATCTGTTCCACTAGATGTAGATATAGAAATGGGAAAAAATTGGTACGAAGCAAAGTAGGTGATTAGTTATGCCAGAACTTCCAGAAGTAGAAACAGTTAAAGAATCTTTAAAATTAAGATTAAAAGGGAAAAAGATTGTTGATGCAAAAATTATTTATGATAATATAATTGCTTATCCCGATGTTGAAAATTTTGCTTTAAAGATTAAAAATCAAATGATTAATGATATGAAAAGAAGAGGAAAATTTTTGATATTTGATTTAGATGATTTTTATCTTCTTTCGCATCTTAGAATGGAAGGAAAATATTTCTTTAAATTTAAAGATGATAAAATTTTAAAACATGAGCATGTTATATTTAATTTGGACAGTAATGAACAATTAAGATACATGGATACAAGAAAATTTGGAAAGATGTATCTTATAGAAAAGGAAAATATTTTAAATATTGGTCCTTTAAAAGAACTCGGACTAGAACCTTGGGATGAAAATTTGACGAGTGGATATCTTTTGAATAAATATAAAAAAAAGAGACTTCCTATAAAGAGCGTCCTCTTAGACCAAGGAATAATTGTGGGTATTGGTAATATTTATGCTGATGAAATTCTCTTTTTATGTAAAATTAATCCTCTAAAGAGGGCATGTGATATTACTGAAAAGGATGCAAAGAATATTATTAAGTATACAAAAGAAGTACTCGGAGAGGCTATTAAAAAGGGAGGAACCACTATTAGAACATATAGTTCGGTAGATGGCGTTCACGGTTTGTTTCAGGAAGAACTTTTAGTTCATGGAAAAGATAAAGGTAAATGTCCAAAGTGCGGAGAGAATATTGTTAAAACTAGAGTAGGGGGTAGAGGAACTTATTATTGTGAAAATTGTCAAAAATAATGATTTTTAAGTAATATGTAACCTATTTGGTTACTTTTTCTTTTAATTATTGACATTATGATTTGTTATGTGATAATTTTTAATTGGTGGTATTATGAATGATGAAATGTTTAGATTGTCGTTAATTGAATTTATGAATAATGGAATATTAAATGACTTTGTAAACGAGGTTTTTGGATATAACTTGAAAAAAGGTGATGATGTATATATACAATATAAAATTGTTAAAAATAATATTATCTTAAATATATTTGATAATAATCACAAAAATAGATTTAAGGGCTATATATTTGGAAATAACTCTTTTGAAGAAAACGACAATGTTATTTATATAAATATAGAAGAGTGTTACAAGTTATATAAAGATGGAAATTGTGATAGTATGCTTCATCTAATAGGAGCACTTCTAAAAACAAATAAAAATAGTGAAAAAAGTGACATCATAAAGAAATTTTTAAATAAAGATATAAAAGAAATTTTGATGAAATTTTTTATTTAATATTCTTTTACTAATTATTTTTAAATACTATTTTTTAGAAAATATTTATATTTTATTTAAAAAAAATAATTCAATGTGATATAATGTTTAGCAAGTTATGGCAATTTTTGAG
>CANQKK010000006.1 GCA_947624475.1 uncultured Bacilli bacterium | reverse complement strand
GAGCAGCAGGTGGTGGTTACGCCCAGGTTCTTCCTATGGAAGATATAAATTTACATTTTACTGGGGACTTTCATGCTATAACATCTGCTAACAACTTACTAGCGTCCGCTATCGATAACCATATTTATCAAGGAAATAAATTAGATATTCAAAGGGTAATTTTTCGAAGATGCTTAGACTTAAATGACAGACAACTTCGAACTATAAATACCGGCCTTTCAGAAGAAAAAAATATTACTCCTCGTCTCGATAGCTTTGATATAACTGCTGCATCTGAAATAATGGCTATTATCTGTTTAAGTAAAAATATTTCCGACTTAAAAAGAAGATTAGGAAATATCATAATAGGTTATAATTCTAAAGGAAAAGAAATATCGGCAAGAGATTTAAAAATAGAGGGTGCTATGAGCGTTTTACTAAAAGATGCCATAAAACCTAACCTCGTTCAAACCCTAGAAGGTAATCCTGCTCTTATCCATGGAGGACCATTTGCCAATATCGCTCATGGTTGTAATAGCATAATTGCAACCAAGATTGCTATGAATTTAGGCGATTATACTATTACCGAAGCCGGTTTTGGTGCCGATTTAGGAGCAGAAAAATTTTTCGATATCAAATGCCGAGTAGAAAACTTAAATCCATCGGCAGTTGTTCTAGTAGCAACTATCAGATCTTTAAAGTATCACGGTGGTATGCCTAGAGAAAAAATTACAAAAGAAAATCTTGACTACTTAGAAAGAGGACTTAGTAACCTATATAAACACTACGATAACTTAACTAAAATATATGGTCTAAATGTAGTAGTGGCAATAAACAAATTTAATACCGATAGTTCAAAGGAAATAGACTATTTATCTCAGAAATTAGAAGAAAAAAATATTCTTTTTTCCGTAGTAGACGGTTACGTCAAAGGAAGTAAAGGAACTCTTGACCTAGCCCAAAAATTAATATCTCTTTCTGAAAGAAAAAACAAGTTTACTTATGCCTATGACCTCGAGGATGATATTAAGACGAAGATATTTAAAATTGCTACTAAAATATACGGAGCAAGAGATGTCAAATATACAGAATCCGCTAGTAGAGAAATAAAAAAATTACAAGATGATGGTTATAAAAATTTACCAATATGTATTGCTAAAACCCAGTATTCACTATCGGATGTTTCTGAAAACTTACTCTGTGATAATGATTACGACATAACTATTAAAGAGGTTAGATTAAAAAAAGGAGCCGGATTTATTGTCATTTTAACAGGCAAAATAATGACAATGCCAGGTCTTCCTAAACATCCTAATTACGAAAAAATAGATATTATTGATAATAAAATAGAGGGAATATTTTAATTTAAACATAGCCAATATAATAAATAATTAAAAAATAATAATTTCCAAAACTTGTCGATTTTTATAAGTTTTGGAAATTTTTTTCCAAAACTTGACAATCATTTTAAATAAATATATAATTTAATTGAGAGGTGAAATCATGATTGAAAGAACTGAATATCTTGATGAATTAAAAAGATGGAAAGATAAAGATTTAATTAAAGTTGTTACTGGTATAAGAAGATGTGGCAAATCGACATTATTTGAATTATTTATTGATTACTTAAAAAAAAATAATATTGCTAACAATCAGATAATAAAAATTAATTTTGAAGATATCGATTTTCATTTTGATAACTATAAAGAATTATATAATTACATAACCAAAAAAATAGATTCTAAAAAGCAATATTATATATTTTTAGATGAAGTTCAAAATGTTCCCGAATTTCAAAGAGTTGTCGATAGTTTATATATAAAGAAAAATGTTGATGTTTACATAACTGGTTCCAATGCATATTTACTATCAGGAGAACTTGCGACACTTTTATCGGGAAGATATGTAGAAATAAAAATGCTTCCCTTATCATTTAAAGAATACATATCTATTTTTGATGATAATAATTATCAAAAATTATTTCTCGAATATATGAAAAATGGTGGTATGCCGGGAAACATAGCCATAATGAAAACTAATTATAACGATATAGATAAGTATCTTGATGGTATCTTTTCGACAGTTGTATATAAAGATATAATGGCTAGAAATAACATAACTGATAAGATGTTATTAGATAGTATTGTAAAGTTTATATTTGATAATATAGGAAATCCAATATCGACTAAAAAAATAAGTGATACATTAACTAGCAAAGGATTACCAACGAGCAATCATACTGTTGAAAACTATATAGCATCATTTATTGAGAGCTATTTAATATATAAAGCTGAAAGATTTGATGTCAAAGGAAAAAATTTATTATCTAGAGACTATAAATATTATGTTGTTGACACAGGACTTCGAAGTTATTTGCTAGGAAAAAAAGCCGATAGTGATATGGGACATATATTAGAAAATATCGTCTATTTAGAACTATTGCGAAGAGGATACAAAGTATATGTTGGAAAAATTGATGATGTTGAAATTGATTTTGTTGCCGAAAATAGAGACGGATTAAAGTATTATCAAGTTGCTCTTACTGTTCGAGATGAAAAAGTTTTAGAAAGAGAATTGAAACCATTGCAAAAAACAAAAGACCATTATCCTAAATATTTATTAACATTAGATATGGATTTAGAAGCTGACTATAATGGCATAACAAAGATGAATGTTGTCGATTGGCTATTAAAAAAATGATAATACTTACACGATACACGTCAAAGATATCATTTTAAAGAAAAATCCTGATTATAAAAAATAGACATTGTCGATAATCAAATTGAAGGAATATTTTAATTTAAATATGGCTATATAATAAATAATTAAAAAATAATAATTTCCAAAACTTGTCGATTTTTATAAGTTTTGGAAATTTTTTTCAATACTTGGTAGTTACTTCAAAAAATATATAATTTAATTAAAAATAGAACCATGTATGAAATATTTAAATTGAGAAAAAATAATATTCTAATTAAAGTCATCATTGATATTATAAGCTACGATAAATTTATATGATTTAAACTATTTATCGATTACTAAAAAGGAAAAAACAAAAAAGTATATTAATTGGAATAATAATTGATAATTATCAAAAAAAGTTATATAATTATTTTAAGGTGAATATATGAAAAAGTTTTATCGCTTCATTTTTCCTTTATCGCTTGCGGGAATTATATTTTTAATAATATTGGCAATATTTTATTATAATTTTACTTTTTCACTCAATGGATCGAGTTTCGAAACAATAGTAGTTAATAATAAATTTGAAGATAAAGGAATTGATGCTAAGATTTTTAATAAAAATATAGAAAATAAAGTTAAAATATCGACAAATCTAAATACTAATAAAATTGGAACCTATAATATTTATTATAATTTAAAATATTTGGGAAAAAGTCATCAATTAGTAAGGAAAGTATCAGTGGTTGATAATGTGAGCCCTATAATAAGTTTGAACGGTGATAGTGAAGTTTCATTATACGTAGGAGATGACTATATAGAGTATGGGGCAACCGCAATAGACAATTATGATAAAGATATAACTTCAAAAATCAAGATAATCGGTAATGTTGATACTAAAAAAGAGGATACATATGAAATTATTTACAAAGTTACTGACTCATCAGGAAATGAAGGAACTACTATTCGCAAAGTTATCGTAAATAAAAAACAAATAGCGTATGAGGACAATAGCGGTAGTATAAATAGTGATTATTCCAATAATAAAATTGTTAAATATATAAATGATAATAATTACCATGTAAGTATAGGCTATTATAATTTAATAACAAATGATTCATTTTATTATCAAGAAAATAAAATATACTATGGAGCAAGTTTAATTAAAACATTAGATGCTTTATATTTGTATGACAATAATATTATCGATGAAGATTTAAAACCATATGTTAAAAAAGCCATATCAAAAAGTGATAATGATAGCCACTATTATCTTATAAATTATATTGGAAAAAGTAATCTAAAAGATTATGGATTTAAATTAGGAGCAACAAATACATTGTCTGGTAATGATAATTATGGCAATACAACCGTAATTGACCAAGTTCAATATTTAAAAAAACTGTATGATTTAACAAAAAATAATTATGAGCTAAAGTCTTATTTTATTAATGATTGTGGAAACTATCTTGCTATTAATAATATTACTACTATGCATAAATATGGATATTATGGAAAATATTATCATGATGTTGGAATAATTTTAGATGATGAACCATATATAGTAATTATTTTAACTGAACATGGAGAAGATGATTTCAAAACTATTATTAATAACATTTCAAAACTTATATTTGATTATCATCGTGAAATAAATTAAAACTATTATATGAAAAAATTAACATCAAAAAAATTTTTAAAATATTCTTTCTTTATTTTAATTACTATGGTAAAATACTACTATCGAAAGAAGGAAGAAGTAAATGAAAGTAGGAATATCATCACTAGGATGTAAAGTAAATATATACGAATCAGAAGTCGTAACAGAATTACTTAAAAAAGCCGGCTACGAAATAGTAGATTTTGACGAAGTAGCGGATATCTATATCATAAACACCTGTTCGGTAACAAATGAAAGTGATAAAAAATCTCGTAAGATGATAAATAGAGCCAAAAGAAATAATGAGAATGCTATTATTATTGTCATGGGCTGTTATAGTCAGATATCTCCAGATGAAATAGATGCTGATATCGTACTTGGAAATAAAGATAAAACAAAAATAGTACAATTAATTGAAGAATATCAAAAAAAGAGAGCGAAAAATAAGAAAATATATGATTTAAGTAATACACCATTTGAAAAGATGGAAATAACAAAGTTTGAAAATCATACTCGTGCCTTTGTCAAAATTCAAGATGGTTGTAATGCCTTTTGTTCTTACTGTATTATTCCCTACACGAGAGGAAGAGTACGAAGTAAAGATAAAAATGATGTTATCAGAGAGGTTAAAAAGCTCGTTAGTGATGGATATAAAGAAATAGTCCTAACAGGAATTCATACTGGTAGATATGGAATAGATATAGGAACTAGTCTCGAAGAACTTTTATCAGAATTAGTAAAGATACCAAATATTTATCGTATCAGGTTATCTTCGATTGAAATAAATGAAATAACACCTAAAATAATAAGCCTTCTAAAGAATAACAAAGTTATGGCCAAACATCTTCACATACCTCTTCAGTCTGGTAGTAATAAGATATTAAAATTAATGAACCGAAGATATAATAAGGAAGAATTTTTAACTATGGTTGATAATTTAAGACAGATACCAGATATTTCTCTTACTACTGATTTAATAGTGGGCTTCCCAAATGAAGAAGATGATGATTTTAAAGAGACGGTAGCTACTTTAAATAAAATAAAATTTACTAAAATTCATACATTTCCATATTCGAGGAGAAAAGGAACGCCCGCTGACAAGATGGAAAATCAAGTAGCACCTGAAATAAAGAAAAAGAGAGTCCGTGAAATTATTAATCTTTCAAATAAACTAGAAAACGAGTATTATAAAAGTAAAATAGGAAAAGAATATGATGGTGTAATCGAAATTCATCAAAACGGTACCACTATTGTTCATACAACTAATTTTATACCGGTCGTAATAAAAAATGATAATTTCAAAAATGGAGAAGTAGTAAAATTTAAAATAACAAAAGTTGATGGTTTAAATGTATACGGAGAAATATTCAACCATTAATAACTAAAAAGATTAGATATTAACAAACTAATAATTTAAGTTAATTTTTCTACGAGAGAGTTCTTAAAAAAACAAGAACTCTTTTTACCGGTAGTTAACAAAAAAATGTAAAGATAGACGATTATGGAAAATTGTGGTTTTTTGTTGACATAGTTAATTTAACGGTGCTATAATTTAAAAAGTCGGATAGTCTATATTGATAAAATGAAAACAAAAACATATTATATTAATTAGGAGGTTTAAAGTGATAAAGTTATTAAAAAATCTACAAAAAAAAGATATTCCATATGCCATAATTTGTGTAATTTTAATTGTTGCTCAAGTTTGGCTTGAACTTAAAATGCCCGATTATATGGCCAACATAACTCAGTTAGTTCAAACACAGTCCTCTTCGATGAAAGAAATCATCAAACAGGGAGCCTATATGCTATCGTGTGCTATGGGGAGTTTAGTCTCGGCTTGTATAGTTGGATATCTAGTTGCTAAAATAGCAGCATCTTTCTCTTTGCGAACTAGAGCGAAATTATTTAAAAAAGTTGAAAATATTAGTATGCAAGAAATAAAAAGTTTCTCAACTAGCAGTTTAATTACGCGAACGACAAACGATATTACCCAAATTGAAATGCTAATTGCTATGGGTCTTCAACTTATGATTAAGGCACCAATTACTGCTGTATGGGCTATAACTAAAATACTAGGAAAGAGTATCGAATGGAGTGTTATAACTGCGATTGCCGTAGCCATCTTATTAGTTACGATTAGTATTTTAATGATGATCGTCATGCCAAGATTTAAAATTGTCCAAAAGTTAATCGATAAAGTAAACTTAGTAACGAGAGAAAACCTAAATGGTATAAGAGTAGTAAGAGCATTCAATGCTGAAAAATATCAGGAAGACAAATTTGAAGAAGTAAATAATAATTTGACAAAGACGCAACTATTTAATCAGAGGGCTTTTACCATCATGAGTCCAATTATGTATCTTGTTTTATACTTCTTAACACTATCAATATATTTTGTTGGAGCAATATTAATAGATAAAGCCAATTTAAGTGATAAAATTGTCTTGTTCGGAAATATGATTGTCTTCTCATCTTATGCTATGCAAGTAATTATATCATTTTTAATGCTTGCGATGATATTTATGATGCTTCCGAGAGCGGATGTATCTGCTAAAAGAATTAATGAAGTTCTAGATACTGAAATCACAATTAAAAACGGAAAGGTAACAAAAAACAAAAATGGACTCGCGGGAACCATCGAATTCAAAAACGTATCATTTAAATATCCTGATGCTGACGAATACATTATCAAAGACATTTCCTTTACTGCTAATAAAGGAGAAACTATTGCCTTTATCGGTTCGACCGGAAGTGGTAAATCAACTCTAATTAACCTTATCCCACGATTTTACGATGTAACTGATGGCGAAATTTTAATAAATGGAATTGATGTTCGTGATTATGATGAAGAATATTTGCACGATGTAATTGGTTATGTTCCTCAAAAGGCTGTTATGTTTTCTGGAACCGTATCATCAAATGTTTCCTATGGAAGTGTAAGAGGTGGAAAACCAAATAAAAAGAAAATCGAAGAGGCTATCAAAGTATCTCAAGCCGACGAATTCGTATCCAAATTAGATAAAAAGTATGACTCGCACATCGCCCAAGGGGGAACAAATATTTCTGGAGGGCAAAAACAGCGTCTTTCGATAGCAAGGACGATAGCCAGAAATCCCGAAATATACATTTTCGACGATTCATTTAGCGCTCTAGACTATAAAACCGATGTTACTTTGCGAAAAGAATTAAAAAAGTACACTAAAGATGCTACCAATATAATTGTTGCCCAAAGAATTGGTACCATTATGCAAGCCGATAAAATAATCGTTCTAGATAAAGGAAAATGTGTCGGAATAGGAACCCATAGGGAACTACTAAAAAAATGTAAAGTATATAAAGAGATAGCCCTATCTCAGATAACGAAGGAGGAATTAGAAAATGCCTAGTAGAGAAAACAGATCCGGTCCTCCACATGGCCCTGGTAGAAGCGTTTTAGAAAAACCCCAAAATTTTAAAGTCGCCATAACTCGTTTAGTAAAAAGTATCAGTATTTTCAAAGTGACCATTATCGGTGCTCTAATTCTTGCAGCCATAAGTGCCATCTTATCACTAGTAGCACCTAATAGATTATCAGATCTTACTGATGAAATATCTAAAGGATTAGCTTTAAATACCAATAATATGGAAATTTTACAAGAGGATCTTCTAACTAATTTAAATGAAGAAAAATTGCCTGAAACTATAAGTGGTATTCTATCTTTATCACTAGATGAAAATACTATTTATAAAGTAAATGCTTCCAATATAACAAGTGAAGACAAATCTTCATTTAACAAAGCAATGTCGGATATGCAAAATAATTCAGAAGATGCTCCTAAAATATTAGCATCCCTTCCAGAGAGTGTTTTAAATATCATTTTAACTGATAGTAGTTTCAATGATGTGACAATTCTTAAAGAAGATAAAATTATGATGTTAAAAAGTCTCGAAAACTTTGACCCTCAAAGTAAAGATTTTAGTTTTATTAGTAAACTTCCAACTAGTATTCAAAAAGTCCTTTTTCCTGATAGTAAGGTATCAGGTAAACTAATAACAACCGAAGATAAAGTATCGTTTATTACGACGATGTCAACTCTTGATGAGGATTCAAGTATAAATGAAATTTACAAAAAAGCAGAGTCACTTCCAGAAAGTATTAATGAACTATTAAACCCCTCTATGAATATGGATAACATAAAAAAAATCGCTATTTTTCTCGGAGTATTATATATTTTAAGTTCCTTATTTCAATATATCCAAGGACTATCGATGGTCAATGTTGCCAATAAATATGCTAAGAAATTAAGAACTAGTATTTCTTTAAAAATAAATAAACTCCCTCTTAAATTCTTCGACCATAACTTGTCGGGTGATATATTATCTAGAGTAACAAACGATGTCGATACTATTGCCCAGTCTCTAAATCAGAGTTTAGCAAATCTAGTCTCTTCCGTAACCTTGTTTCTAGGATCCATTATTATGATGTTTTACACTAACTGGATCATGGCTATAACCGCCATCGTAGCAAGTTTAATTGGCTTCTTCTTTATGACGATTATTCTTGGAAAATCTCAAAAATATTTTACGGCAAGACAAGTTGAACTAGGAAAGTTAAATGGTTATATCGAGGAAGTATACTCAGGATTAAATGTTGTCAAAACATGTAACGCCAAAAAGGAGACCGATGAAAAATTCGATGAATTAAATCAGAAATTATATGATTGTAATCGAAAGAGCCAATTTTTATCGGGACTTATGCCACCAGTTATGAATTTTGTAGGTAATTTAGGTTATGTAGCAGTTTGCATCGTCGGAGCATTACTAGTATCAAATGACGTAATAACATTTGGTGTTATCGTTGCCTTTATCACCTATGTAAGATTATTTACTAATCCACTTTCCCAAATAGCGCAGTCGATGACGAGTCTTCAAACGACTGCAGCAGCATCAGAGAGAGTATTTGAATTTTTAGATGAGGAAGAGATGTCATCTGAAAAAGAAATGACAAAGAAATTAAATAAAAGTAAAGTAAAAGGAAAAATCGAATTCCAAAATGTTAAATTCGGTTATGACGAAGATAAGATTATTATCAAAGACTTTACTGCTACTGCTAAACCAGGCCAAAAAATTGCTATCATTGGCCCCACTGGAGCGGGTAAGACAACTATGGTAAATTTGCTTATGAAGTTCTATGAAATAAATTCGGGAGATATCAAAATAGATGGTATCTCGACTAAAGAACTAACGCGAGAAAATATCCATTCACTATTTACAATGGTTCTTCAAGATACTTGGTTATTTAATGGAACTATCAAAGAAAATATTACTTACAACCGTAAGAACGTTTCTGATAAGAGAATCGAAGAAGTTTGTAAAGTAGTCGGAATTGATCACTTTATTAGAACGATGCCCAAAGGATATGATTCCATTTTATCAGATAACGACAGTGTATCAGCAGGTCAAAGACAACTTCTAACGATTGCTAGGGGGATGATTGAAGATGCACCATTCTTAATTCTCGATGAAGCAACATCCAATGTCGATACCAGAACTGAAGAACTCGTACAAAAGGCTATGGATAAACTCATGGAAGGAAAGACCTCGTTCATTATTGCCCATCGACTTTCTACTATTAAAAATGCCGATCTAATTTTAGTAATGAAAGAAGGAAATATCATTGAAACCGGAACACATAAATCTTTGATGAAACAAAACGGCTTTTATGCAAGTTTATATAATTCTCAATTTGAAAGTGTTAAATAAAAGAAAAGATTAAGGGAAAAACCTTGATTTTTTTTCTCTATACCTTGATAAATAAGCCAAAATAATATATAATTAAGTAAGGAAACTAGGTGAAAACATGAAAAAAGTATTACTTTGTATTATGGATGGAGTAGGAATGACTAAGGAGAAAAAATACAACGCACTCTATAGTGCTAAGACTCCGACTTTAGATAAATTATGGGATAATTTTTCTCACTGTACTCTAAAGGCCTCTGGAGAAGCAGTAGGATTGCCTAGAGGTCAAATGGGAAATAGTGAAGTGGGACATACCAATATTGGAGCGGGTCGCACTGTCTATCAATCACTAGAATTAATAAATAGTAAGATAAGAGATAAATCCTTCTTTGAAAACGAAGAGTTTTTGTCAGCTATCAACCATGCAAAATCTAATAATTCTAAAATACATCTTATCGGGCTACTATCTGATGGCGGAGTTCATTCTCACATCAATCACTTATTTAGTCTTCTAGAACTTATGAAGATGGAAAAAGTAAAAGAAGTTTATATTCATATTTTTACTGATGGAAGAGATGTTAGCCCAACTAGTGGTATTAAATATATTGAAGCCTTGGAGAAAAAAATAAAGAGTCTCGGTATTGGAAAAATTGCTTCCATTAGTGGTAGATATTACGGAATGGATAGAGATAACAATTTCGATAGAGTTGAAAAAAGTTATCACGTCATGACTGAAGAAAGTGAAATAAGGCCTGTCAAAAAAGTATGGCAATCGAGTCAGAAAGCTAAAGTAACTGATGAATTTATCGTTCCAACTTCAACTTGTAAAGGTGGTGTAATCGAAGATAACGATAGCATTATTTTCTTTAATTTTAGACCCGATAGAGTAAGGGAACTTGCTAGTATTTTTACCAATGATAATTATAAAAGTTTTGACCATAAAAAAATTGATAACCTAAAAGTTGTAACGATGATGCCAGTTACCGATACTGTTCTAGCGCCATGTGCTTTCAAACTTCAAAAATTAGATAATACCTTAGGTGAATATATCGAAAATTTAGGATTATCCCAACTTCGTATTGCCGAAACTGAAAAATATGCACATGTTACATACTTCTTTGATGGTGGAGAAGATAAAATATATTCTCACGAGAAGAGAATTTTAGTTCCGAGCCCTAAAGTTGCAACTTATGATATGGAGCCAGAAATGAGTGCCAATATGATAACGGCCTCTTTAGTCAAAGAGATAACGACAAGTCATCAAGATCTAGTTGTACTAAACTTTGCTAATGGCGATATGGTTGGACATACCGGTAACTTCGAGGCGGCCATTAAAGCAGTTGAGACAGTTGACTCTTGTATTGAAAAAATAATCAAGAATATATCTTTAGACGAATACACTCTCATCGTCACTGCCGACCACGGTAATTGTGAAATCATGCGAAACAAAGATGGAAGTATCAATACCAGTCATACAACTAATGAAGTGCCATTTATCGTAACCGATAAAAAAATAAAATTAATAGATGGTAAATTAGGAGATATTGCACCGACTATTTTATATTTAATGGGACAAAAGATTCCTGAAGAAATGACAGGAAATATCTTAATAAAGTCTAAAAAAGGAGTAAAATAATGTTAAATTTATTAAATAATCCAACGTTTGATAACGAAAGAAATATCTTAAATGCCGACCTTTTTGTCAATAATCTAAAGAACACTTTGAAAGGATTTAAATTTAATACTAAAATAACTTATGATGTCTATAGAAGAATTACAGTCTATCATATTTGTTGGAATGATGATAAAACTTATAATGACATATTAAAGTTAAAAAGAGAAATAGCGCTATCGCTAGGAATAAGAAGTGAAGAATTAGAAATAAAAAAAGCAGGAGATAATCAAGTTGAAATTATGGTTCCAAATATGAAATTAGAGCCTCTTACTTTAAAGGAGTTACTAAGTGAATTTAAAAAAGATAGTTTATTTAAAATACCTTTAGGACTAGATGAGCACGACAAATTAGTATCTTTGGATTTAGATAAAGACAAAAACCTTTTAGTAACTGGAGTTACAGGTACTGGAAAAACCAATTTATTTAATAGTATTATTATGAATTTACTTATAAATTATAGCGATACTAAAATAATAATTTTAGATTCACAAAGTATTAACTATAATACCTATAGTAGTATCTGTGAAGTAGTAGATGATGAAGAAGAAATAATAAAAAGAATAAAATCTCTTCGCCATGAATTTGAAAAACGCATCAAATCAGGAAATAAAGAGAGAGTAGTTGTTTTAATTGATGAAATTTACGAAATTATAAATAATGATCCTAGTGTTAAAGATGATATCAATTATCTTTTAGAACTTGGAAGTATGGCTAATATTAATCTGATAGTAGCAACTGATTCCATTGTTGATGAAGAAATATACAAATTATTTAATCGAGATAACACTTCAAAATTGAGTTTTTATTTGACAACTAGGGGAGAATATCATATGTTTTTAGGAAAAGTAGTATCAGAAAAATTAAATAATGATGGTATTTATTTAGATGCAGAAAATAACATGTCAAAAATAAGTATCCCTCTAATTGATGATAAGGAAATAGAAAAGATTGTTCAAAAAATATCAACAAAATAAAATATTATATAAATATTAACAAAAGTAGAATAAAGTAATTATATAATTTTATATATTTTTTTACTACTTGTACATAGATGACAGATAGATTTGTTCTTCTGTTATTTTTTATGCAAAAAACCAGTTAAGTGAATGTCTATTATCAACTATTGACATTATATAATTCGACAAAAATTACAAAAATTATTTTTTTATGAAAAAATAGTTGCAATGTTCAAAATAAGATGATATAATCTAAATATGAACGAATATTATATATAATAAATTGTTCGAAAGAAAGGTGAGATTATGAAAAAAATATTTTTATTTCTATTTTTAATAAGTTGTTTTACTTTGACAGGTTGTGGCTCTAATAAAGATAGAATAGTTATTTATAGTTCACAGGAGGAAGAACGCGATCAGGCTTTAAAAGAAATGTTAAAAGAAGAGTATCCTGATTTAGATATAGTTGTTCAACATATGGCAACGGGGAATTCTGCTGCTAAAATTAAGAGTGAAGGCTCTAAAGTAGAGGCCGATATTGTAATTGACTTAGAGACTGCTCACATGGCTAGTTTACAAGATAATTTGGCCGATTTATCATCATTTGATGATAGTATTTACTTAGATGGAGTTAATACTTCTAATAAATACTTTACATGGACAAAATATACAATGAATTTAATTGTTGATAATAAGTATTTTAAAGAGCATAATTTAGAAATTCCTAAGACGTATGAAGAATTGTTGAATCCTGAATTTAAAAATCTAATTGCTATGCCTGATCCTAAAACGTCGGGAACAGGATATGGCTTCTATTTAAATGCTGTAAACATTATGGGAGAAGATGAGGCAACTGAATATTTTAAGAAATTAAAAGATAATATAAGAGAATTTACCACTTCTGGCTCGGGGCCTACAAATTTATTGATGCAAGGCGAGATAGCAATAGCTCTAGGGATGACTTCTCAGGGAGTAGAGGCAATTAATAAAGGGTATGACTTTAGTATAGTAGAATTAGAGACTGGTTCTCCTTACAATACAACCTCTTTTGGAATAATAAAAGGAAAAGAAAACAAAGATAACGTTAAAGAAGTATTTGAGTGGCTTATGAACGTATTTGGAAAATATGATAAAGAGCACTTCTTACCTGATATTATACTAAAAGATCAACAAAATGTTGTAGAAAATTATCCTGCGAATTTAAAAAATGCTAACATGACTGGAATAGATGATATGTCAATAAAAGAGCATTTGACAGAAAGATGGGAAGAAGTAAATGGCTAATCTCGAAGTAAGAAATTTAAACAAAAAATATAATGGTAAAATAGTATTGAATGATTTAAATTTTGATGTTAAAAGTGGTGAATTTCTATCCATTTTAGGACCTAGTGGTTGTGGAAAAACTACTCTTCTTAAAATATTAATTGGAATTGAAGAATGTACCTCGGGAAGTATTATTAAAGATGGACAGTACATTACTAAATTAGACGCTTCGAAAAGAGGAATGGGTATAGTTTTCCAAAATTATGCCCTCTTTCCAAATATGACCGTTTTAGATAATGTTTCCTATGCTCTAAAGTTAAAATCTAAAAACAAGAAAAAAGTTAAAGAGCAGGCTATCGAAATGTTAACCATGGTTAATATGGAAGAACATCTAAACAAATATCCCCACCAGTTGTCTGGTGGTCAAAAACAGAGAGTTGCAATCGCTAGAACATTAGCATTAAAACCAGATATAATTTTGTTTGATGAGCCAATGTCCGCTCTCGATGCTGATAATCGTTTAATACTAAGAAAAGAATTAAAAAAAATTCAGTCAAGATTAAAAACTACCATGATTTATATAACTCACGACCAAGAAGAGGCTTTCTCTTTATCGGATAGAGTTATGGTTATGAATAGCGGTACAATTGAACAGATAGATACACCAAATGTCATTTTTAATAAACCAAAAAATGAATATGTCAAAAATTTTGTTGCCAAACATTTGATTGAAAAAGTAACATCAATAGAAAAATGTACAGGAATTGATTTATAATGAAAAAAAATAAAAGTTCAATTATTATTATTTTTGCTATTTTATTCGTATCTGTCATTTATCCACTTTTAATGATGTTATCTAAAGTAGAGTGGTCCAATTTTTCTCGCTTAGTAGAGTCAGATTCTTTCAGCGTAGCAATGAATAACTCACTATTAGTTACTAGCATTTCAACTATATTTTCAATTTTATTAGCGTATGTTCTTGCGTATACTTTAAATAGAACAAATATAAAACACCGAGCAATATTAAAAGTATTTTTAACATTACCGATGTTAATTCCATCGATCTCTCATGGCTTGGGACTTATTAACTTATTTGGAATTAATGGAATTGTATCTAGATACATTCATTTTAACATAATTGGTATGCCGGGCATTATATTAGGATCGATTCTTTATTCATTTCCGGTTGCTTTCTTAATGCTCGATGATGGTTTTAACTATATAGATAACAATATGTATGATAATGCCAAAGTTTTAGGATTAAATAGATGGCAAACATTTAAAACAGTGACATTAGTTTATTTAAAAAAGCCAATTTTATCGGCTTTGTTTGCAACCTTTACTTTAATTTTTACTGATTATGGTGTTCCTCTAGCAGTAGGAGGAAAATTTATAACTCTTCCTGTCTTTCTATACAAAGAAGTAATAGGATTACTAGATTTTTCTAAAGGAACAATGATTGGTTTATTCTTACTTATACCAGCAGTTATATCATTCTTATTTGATAATTTTTTCAAAGATTATGCCAAGGGTGACTTTGAAAATACTAATTACCAAATCAAAAAAAATAAAGTAAGAGATGTA
>CANQKK010000005.1 GCA_947624475.1 uncultured Bacilli bacterium | reverse complement strand
CAAAGTAGATGCATTTAAAAGATTATTTGAAAATAATCCATATACGATTTCTGAATTAGATACCTTAATAGAAAAAAGCGATCAAATATAAATAAATTGATCGCTTTTGAGATACTTATTAATTCAAAGGGTGTAAATAGTTACGTTATATAAATTGACAAAAAAATGAAAAGGTTTAAGTATTTAGAAAACAAAAAAAATAATATTGAATTTTCAATACTATTTCATTTTAAATAGGTTAAATAATGATTTCTTTTCAACGACTTGTTCCTCTTCGGGTACTGATTTTACTAATTCTAATTTTTCTAGAAGTGGTAAAACTTCATTACTTATGTCTTTTTTGTCATTTAATGGTGGCATATTATAGAATACTTTTAATTTTGATTCGACTTCAAAGTCTGCAACATCACTATCATCTAATAAACTTTTATTTAGAACTATCTTTTTACCTTCTAACTCTTTAAATATATTAGGGTTTATCATTGATAATTCGTTTAACTTGATAGTAGTGGGCTCTACTAAATAAATAACTTCACTACACATATGTTCCTTTTTTGATTTATCTAAATCAATTAGAAATATATCTGTACTAGTATATTTATCGAGATAGTCTTCTAGTTCATTTTCTTTGATGGATTTACAATCATTATCCTTGAAATAGATTATATTTCTATTTTCAAGTTCAAAGGCCATGACACTATAGTATTCACTTAATACTTTTTTCATGAGATAAGTTAATGTCGTTGCACCAGCTGAATCCGTAACATTTTTTATTCCAATTATTTTTCCTGAGTGTTTTAGAGAATGTTCTTCTTTTTCATAATTGTTATTTTTCTCATCGTAAGTTACGTTTTTTTCTGTTTGCAAATAGGCTACATCACGATAGATATTTGGATTATTATATAGATACATAAGACTATCTTTGTCTTTAGTAAAATTGTATATTCCCATATCTACTAACCTTGATAAAAAACTATTACTATCACTTATGGAATCGTCTTTATCTAAAAGTATTATTACTTTATCCATGTCGATACTCATTGATAACTTTTGAAGATTTTTTAAATCTTTATAATCTTTTATCGCAGTTATATCTAAAAACATTTTATTGAAGAAGTAATTTCCGAAAGATGATATTATTTCATCTACTTCGTATTCTCCTTCTAATTTTTTTGATACATCGATGTCTAAAGTACTTAGTACTTCATTATATTTGTTTGCTATTACAGTATCCATTTATCGGTTTATCCTTTCTATTTTGTAAATTTATTGAAATCACAGTGTATTAACAACCTCCAACCTTTTCCACTTTCCGAGTTTCTCCAGTAATAGGAATAAGGAGATCCGTACTTATAATTGGAATCTGAATTCGAACAAATGTTGTAATCGTGTAATAACTTGGGCAAATATTGTTATCATTAACTGTTCCAACATATTTTGTTATACAATAACCAAGATTTTCTTGGGTATTACACTTACTATTGTTCCCACTACCATATTTGGTCGCTATTTCAGTAGTTACTGTAGCATTATAATTAACTTGTTGCAAATATTCTTCTATATCGTTTATTACTCCAGTGGATTGTTTTGTCTTTCCAATATCATCAATCTCTTTATTTGAAAGGCCTTCATTTTGTTCTATGATATTTATTATTCTGTTCTTTATTCTAAAAGCTTTAGCGTAATTTATTGCTACACCAATGAAGATGGCATAGAGAAATAAAAATACTAAAAATACTTTAATCAGAACGGTCCCACTAATTGCTTCTCTCATTATTTTTCACCTGCTTTTTTAATTAAAATTTTTATTTTTAGCGTTATTGTAATCATTTGACTGACTAGTAAAGAAGTTGTTAATAAAATTTTTAGCTGGTCCGTTAGTTCCAAATATCCATGCTCCTAATGCTCCAATTAATGCTAAAATTACTATAACTATTACGGTCATTGATACTTCACCTGTTGCTTCTTTCATTTACTTTCACCTTCTTTCTTATATTTTTGTTTTATTCTTTTTTATATATTTCAAATACTTACATTACTGTTCCTAATAGTGTAAATATTGAAACCAATAGTAAGGCAAGCGAGCCACCGCCAGTTACAAGCATCATAATCATGGTTTTTCTTTCCATTTTATTTAGTCTCGCTTTATATTTATCTTCCCTTGCTTTTTCTTGAAGAGCAGATACTGACTTAGAAAAGGAAACTAGTTGTTGGTGCTTCTTTTCTTGTTCTCCAAGTCCCAATCTATACAGTAGACGCATCATACGCATTGAATCTCTAACAGGGTATTCTCTTGCAAAATCCATATATGGATCAACTGAAGAATCACCTGCTTCTATTTTATCTACTAATCTTTTAAGTCCTGGCTTAAACGTTTCGGGAGCATCATCAATGCTTTTTGCTAATGCTACCGGAACTGTATAGTGATGAACTAATACTTCCAAACTCTTTAAATAATATGGAAGAAGTGAGTCAACATAGTTTAAATGTGATTTATACCATTTTTTTAAATTCATATATTGCTGTTTGTATACCAAGAAACCTAATACTATAGAAAATATCAAAGTTATATAATTCATACTCGTCAATGATATAAATAGTAATGCTACTGTTACTAGTATACCATTTTTTACTCTTTTCATAAATACTTGATTTGGATCATATACTTTGTCACCATATTTGGTTATCAGTAAAAAGTCATAATCTTTTTCTTTAATAAGATTGCATAGTTTACTATTATTAGTAAAAACATTATCTTTGTCTATTTTTCCATTTACAATAAATATGTATATTACTATTATTGCTATAATTAACATTTCTATCATTATTCAGCACCTACATTCTCATTATAGAATTTTTCTCCAGAAAGAAGAAAATAACTATTTACAATTACTACTAAGTGAACAAATATTTGAATTAACAGGTTGTCCATCATCGCAAGATATGTTTCAGTTCCGATAATTGGATTAAAGCTATCATTCCATATAATGCAACACCAAAAGTTAAAAATTGTTTGTGAAATGTTGCACGATCTGCTCTATCTCTATATACACCTTCAACTAATATATCGATATCAGCTAACATGTTTTCAAACGTTTCAGCAGTATCTTTAGCACCTTCTTTGGTTACTTGTAGAAATAATTGGTGCATATTCTTTACCATGTAATATGGATATTTAGTATCCATATATTTTATCGAATCGTAAACATCACCTTTTTCATAGGATAAAGCTATCATAGTCTTTACATCCGATAAAATTGGTTCTCCTAGTATTCCGGATTCAACGACACCTTCAAGCGATTTTACAAATGCTTGAGTCGTAGCAAACTCCATGATGGTATTGGTACAATATACCTGAACTTGCTCAAATATATATTCACTATATTGTCTTTTACACCTTAGGTATGTTACATATGGTATGAAAGAAACTGCTATTGCCATATAAATTACACAAATGAAGAGATTATAGAAATATAGGTAACTAATTCCACCTGCTAATCCAGCAAAGGCAAGTATTTGCATTAAATACTGTCTTTTTGTATATTCTAGACCTAACTCTTTTACTTTATCACGCATTGCTTTAAAAGAGTAGGGTTCTATTTTCTTGTAAGTATTTACTGCTTCAGTAGAAATAAACTTATATACTGATTCACCTTTTTTGGTTCGATAGGAAACAATAAATAATATTACTATACCTATTAAAAGTACTTCCATTATATCACCACCTTAATTATTATTTCCAACTATACTAGTTTTTTCCATTGGTCTTGGAACAGTAGCATATGGATTAGGAACATTCATAGTAGTTTGACCACTTACAGTACTTTGAACTGTATTGTAATTAGGTATATTTGTATTTTGTGGATTTGGTATAACTTCCCTAGGTTTTTGACTTGGTATATTCTGAATAGTACTATTTTGTACTGTCCTTTGGATGCTTCCTACCTGCGGAGTATTTGACTCTACCACTTTGGTATTTGCCGTCGTATTTTTGTTTAGATTTATACCTTTATCAATATTTTGCGGACTGCCACTTTGAGTTATATTACTATTATCAACAACAAAGTCACTGTATTTAGAGAATTTATCAGAAGAATCTTGATTTTCTTTTACTTCACTAAATTGTTCTTTCACTAAGATATCTGGTTGCATAATAACGCCTTGGCTTTCAAGATATCCTAACAGATACTTAGTTGGATTTGTTATTGTTTCTTTTCCGTCTGGAGTCTTTTTGTAGAGAATTTTATATTCTGCTTTGTTATCATCAGTTACATAAAATTCAACTACTTCTGATACTTCACGGTGAAATCTTTTATATTTGGTACTATAATATCCTTTAATATGAACACCTAATTGAACATATCTGTGAATTGTTTTAAGAAACTGATCAATTTCAATATTTGATTCTAACAAACTATATAATCTACTAGGAATTGACTCGGCTTTATCAGCGTGAATTGTCGACAATATATTATGTCCTGAAGAAATTGAATTTCGAACGGCCATAACAGCTTCGGCACTTCTTACTTCGGATAGTAATATCCATCTAGGATTCTGTCTCATACAGGTTACAAGAACATCACTATAAGATGCTACATTATTTGTCTTCATGGCGACAATATCTCTTTTAGGAAATATTCTATCTAAGTGTAACTCCAAAGTGTCTTCGATAGTAATTATTTTTTCATCTTCTTTAGTATGAGCAGCTAAATATTTTATGAACTCGGTTTTACCGGAACCAGTTTCTCCACTAACAAGGATGTTACAGTGACCTTCAACACATTTTAGAAGGAAGTCATGAATGTTTAATCTAATGTAATCTTCGGCAATTATCTTTTCTTTTTCGAGTCTTATCTTGGCTGGAGTTTTTCTTATTAGAACTGCTATTCCATTTCTGGCAATAGAATCATGAACGAAATTCATTCTCAGTTCGGCGGATTCGGCGTCGAGAAATGGATTTGCCATATTAAATGATTTTCCCATCGAGTTAGCACACTGGAACGCTATTTTTTCCATAAGGGGATTATCGATGCCAGTATTTTCAACTCGGTATACACCTTGTGATAAGGTCTTTAACCAGACTTGTCCACCATTACTATATGATATATCGGTAACATCATCATTATCGAGAAACTGTCTTAGTGGTCCAAAATCGACCTGCGTAAACTCTGCTTCCATTTTCAACCTCCTCTATTATTCTCATGTATTAATTTTTATTATTCGTTATTAGTGGTATTATTGTCTGTATTTGTGTCTTTATCGGTACTAGTATCTTCGGTTACTTGATCTCCAATTTCTGGCAAGTCATCAACTGACACGAGTTTAGTTTTTGATTCTATGAACTCCTCAATATCACTACTACTTACAGTTACTTTGATATCACTTGGAAGTGTTGCAGTATTTGGAACTAATAACAATTCTATATCATAGTCCTCTAAATATAAGGCTTTTCTTAAAAGTAAGTGTGTCTTTTCAGGAACAGCAAATAACATATAGGCAGGAGTTCTAACATCAGTAGTACTTTCAAAAACGTGTTGTCCAGATGAATCTTTGACATCTAACACCTTAATATTACTAATAAATTTTCCAAACATCAATTCTCCATCATCATTTAGTGATTTATAGTAAATATTAATGTAACTTCCAGGTGACATTGAGTTCGCGTATGTACTATCCATATTTACTGGGTAATTGATCAGTGTAGAACCTTCTGGAACATCCTGAAATGCTGAATCAGGAAGTTCACCCTTGTCAATTACTAAATCGACATAAAATAGGGAACCTGCTGCTATAGTAGTATTGTAATTAGAATATTTCCCAATTATATTATCTTTGTTAGTATAATACTCACCTACTAAGAATGATCTTGGAACTTGCATTTCTCCTATCATATCTTTAGTTATGTACGTTCTTGGTTGAATTGTTTCGATAGCATATGGAACTGATACTAATTCAACCTCCTTATTGATACGGTAATTGTATCCAATGTATAGTATTATCAAACATATTATTACTCCAAGTATGGTAACTGTATTCTTGTTACCCATAAATTTTTTCATCGAAGCTTTTAAATTATTCATAATCTTTCCTCCTTTTTATTTTTTATTTATATTTATATTCTGAATAATTCCATGTTACTTTATATTTATAGAAACATATGTCACTATTGTCACCATCATTTATATCACTCGAACTGAGCGTAATTCTTACCCAATAGTCATATTTATCATTTGATCCTGTAAAATTTTTTCCCTTTTCGTCAGAATTACAGCTAACTTCTTTTCCGTTGTTATCTATTTTATAGCAATTGTTATTATAATAAGATAACGTTTTTTTTGTAAACATATCATCATAATTATTCATATAGGATAAATTTTCTGGAAACATATTATAATCAACTGAATACGCAGGAGTTGAAGAATCAACATAGTAATCTATATCTTTCTTTAAGAGTGCGTAATTAAGATCAGACATTTCAACTTTACTACTTTTAACATTATCATCTTCTTTAATATTTTCTGCATTTAACTCTTCAGGTAATTTAAGTGCAATTGTTGTTTCACACATACCATCTTGACTCTCGTTTGTTATTAAGTAATAATCTTTAGTATATTCTTTTTCTTCATATGGATTTGGGTAATTTACACCACCTACAAAAGACGATGTTGACGATGTTTTTTTATTTACATATTCTAGAATCGAAGTTAAACTATTACCAACTGTTGCATAATGATTACTTTCTGAATCAAATATTGCATATTTACCTATACCAGTATCAACAATTATCGAAACTTTTGGTGGTGTTTCAATAATATCGTAGAAAAGAATTTTATAGCTACTAGTAAGTAGCGTTGATTCTACATATCTTCTAGTGAAATTTTCTACAAATTTCTCTTTTACTATTCTTAAGTCGCCACCATGATCACGATAATAATTTATATCTATTGCATCAATCATAGCAGCTTCAGTTACTTCTTTTAGTAAGTAGTAATCATTTTCATCTGTTGTAGTAAGTTCTTGGAAAAGTAAAATACCAATTATTCCAGTCATTTCTAAAAGAAATAGTCCTAGTAATGAAAATGATAATTTCATGAAATTTCACCTACTTTCTCTATTTACGTACTTTGAAACGAAATCGCTTTTTTCAGCATCATTAATATGATCCCATTGGAAATAAGTATCTTTATCAGTGCTTCCGTTATTGGCACTTGTGTTGTATTCCTTTATCTTTTGTATTGTAGCAGAACTTGTTAAATTCGCTGTATATTCTAATTTATTTGGATCAAAAGAATTAGCAATACGTTTTCTATTTGAATCATTAAGCCACCAATTATACCAATTAAATCCCGGAATTCTACCTGGAAATGGATTATTTATATCAATTGGCCTATAAATAGCTATCCTTTTAACATTAGTGCTTGTCGTTCCATAAGGTCCCAAATCAATTTTTCCTAACAAGTCATATAAATTTATTGCACATTCATATGTTTTATCCCAACTTCCTCCTGTCCAATTTTTTCCATTTTCGCTATCCTTTTCGCTATTCTTCATCCTATTTAAATTCTCTATCTCAAATTTTATACCATAGTCCAATTGTTCAGCATCAATGTATAGTGGCGTATAATATTTGTTATCAGAAGATGCGCTTCCAGCATAATTTTCTATTTTTCCATTTTTTTCTCTTACTACTTTTTTTAGTAAAAATGTGCAAGTCAACTCTACTCTGTGTTCTGTATTATAACCATTTTTGTTAAACTTACAATTGGTTTCGAAATACTTAGAAACATCATTACCATCAAAAGTTATTGTTTTTAAATACGGAAGTTCTTTATCTCCATATATTCTATTTCGTATTATTTGCTCGTTTATTCCCGATTGGACATCTGAACTTGGATTACCTTTGAAATCCCAACTTATAATATTTTTATATATTATTGCAAATTTAAATCCTCCACCCGCATAAAGATTTTGAGGTGTTAGAACTGTAGATAATGTTCCTTCTTCTGTTATACTTACATTTGCTTTTTTACTTTCATCATAATATGATGATAAAGTTAATTCATCGCAATGGCTTTTCATAGTTATACCAATATCTTGAGTACCTGGTTCAGTTTTAGCATTGCATTTAAGATTATCTCCAGTATAGTATCCTGACCCAGGAAAATTTGAATTTGGTTTTTCTGAAACTGGGCATTTTTTATCAACATCTACGGTTATTGTAATTGCAGTATTACCTGTCGCTTTTACAAACGAACCTTTTGTATAAAATACGCAGCATTTGTTATTTTTATCATTTATATAATCTGTCTCGGTACATGGATCTAAGACTTCCATATAGTAATTTTTATCACAATCCTTTCCTAAGCATTGGGTATATTTTCCTTCATTATAGTGCCAATATAATTCACTATATTTTTTTTGAGTGTATAATTTATAATTTGGCAATCCGTACTCACCTTGTAAATAGCTTGCACCAGTAACCTGAGAAAATGTATCAGGGATATAAAAATATGTATCTTTATCAATTGAATCTTCTTGGTTTCTTCCATATCTATATCCTATTCCGTAGTAACGACTGCCGATACTACGTGGGTTCGTTATACAAGAACTGTTAGTATTATCTCTATACATATAACCATCAATTGCTATAAATTTTACCTTGTTACTAGCGGTTTCTGTTTTAACTTTAATAGTTTGATTTGCTGTGATATCGTCGACAATGTCTTTTCTTACAAATAAAGGTTCAAATCCGGTAAATATAAAATCCTTATTCTTTTCTTCGTTTGCTACATAAGGTTTTGTGATTTCGTCTTCTTTAGTAGATATTGTTTCTGATGTAGCTGATACGGTCAGACCATAATCACTTCCGTGTGCTGATATTTTTTGCTGAAAATCAGCATTATGAACTGCTATTTCAAAATATATATTTTTTTCTTGGTTGATTTCCCATGTACTTGTATCAAAAGTTATTTCAAAATCAATATCTTCATAATAGCATTGATTATAATCAGCAGTAGCTGTCACATTGACACTATTTGTAATTATTGCACATTGGTTAATACTACTACTATTATAAGTTGCTACTTTGTCAGGATCATTTTGTCCTCTATAAAACATGTAATAATAAAAGTTATGCGTATTTTCTTTTCCATCAACTATTATCGTCTGTAAAACTTTTTTTGTATCTTTATCTACTGCTCTAATAGCAATCATTTGTTCCCCATTTTTTATTTGTCCGGTTTGTCCAATTTCCGTGCCATCTAGAAGCATAAATTTACTATTTACTGATAGCTCATTTCCAGATGTACCGCCAGATTCATTTCTTTTATAAATTTTTCTAAAATTATGTGTTTTGTGAATGAATGCCCATCCTTTGAAAGTTATTTTATTTCCATTTATAGTCATTTCGTCGATATCATAACGCAATTCTCCAAAACTAGCAGAAACTTTTGGAATGAAAATGAAAAATGCACAAAGTAAGAAGATTGTTAATAAGTTTTTTCTCATTCCAAAACACCTCTTTTCTTCTTTTTCTTAAATAATTTTATTATAATAGGTGTTAGAATAATGATTATTGAAAATGTTATAAAATACAATTTGTATTTTACTATGAATTTAGAAATTTTATTGAATACTTTACTAAAATTTTCTTTTTCATCATCAGTTTCTTCATTGTTTATCATATGATTATCTCGATATGCTGATACGGTTTCTTTAAATCTTTCGTAACTTACATCATATTCATAATATTTACCACATAAAGGTACTTCACTTTCGTCTATTCCTTCACACAAAGGATCTAGAGAATAGGTATTAAATTTTGGTAATTCAACATTAATAACTCCAACCATTTCTTCACATTTATTAGAATAAACTTCTAATTGCCATTTACCAGTATTGATTTTTGCAACAGCAGTTCCATTAGTAGGCTCAAATGTGGCTGTAAGTTTTGGTATTTTTATGTAAAAATTATCAGGTATGTTTTTCATCGTTACATCAAAAAGACTATATGTAACATCTCCGTCTTCATATTCAATTTTTCCTAAATGTTTATAAGTTACTTTTATTTTAGATGCTTCTGCTTTTAATTTGGATAATTCTTCACTAGTACAAGAAGCACTTACATAACTTACACTTAATGATATAAATATTAAAGTGAAGATTAAGTATTTTATTTTTTTCATAAGTACTCCTTTCAATCTAGTCTATCCTACTTATAATAATACCATTTTTTTAACAGAAAGGGAAGAGTTTTTTGCAATTTTGTCTAAAAAATGTGACTTTTAAATGAAAATGTTACATTAAATAAACTGAATTTTAAATGAAAATGTTACATAGTGAAATTAATAAAATTAACATTTTCTTTTTTTTAATTTTAAATGAAAATGTTACATTATTGATATATAATAATCTATGCTTTTTAGCAAGAAAGAGAGGTGAATTATATATGTTAAATTCAACAGAACAAAGAAAGTATGAAATTATTAGTAAAATAGTTAATGGGGAAATAACTAGAAAAGAAGCCGTGTTTGAACTCAATAAATCAAGACAACAGATTTACAGATTAATACAAATTTATAAAAAAAAGGAGAACAAGGATTTATTCATAAAAATAGAGGTAAAAAATCTGAAAAGAAAATTAATAGAAGTATAGTTGAAGAATTAGAAAATATATATTTAACTGAATTTTATGATTTTAATTTAGTTGCCTTTTATGAAGCAATAAATGAAAAAGAAAAAGAAAGCGATAAGGCAATGGAGAAAAAACAATATATTCCACCAACTACTCATCCTTGGAGAAAAAACATGATGCTACGATAATATATATACTTGGGGACTCTGTCCCCATACCCCTGAGGTTTATATCAATTTGATTCCAAAAAAGAAAGTAAAAAAACAGGAGTAGAGATTAAATCTTTACTTCCTTTTTTGTGTATCATCACTCTATTGCTTTTGGTCGCTCCTCAGCGTTGCCATATCCATTCGAGTGACAAAATTTATTATATTAAAATTCATATCATATATCAATATTTAAAATGTAACATTTTCATTTAAAATTAACGTAAATATAATATTATTGTATGTGATTTTAATGTAACATTTTTACTTAAAATTGACTCTCATATAATGTAACATTTTTACTTAAAATTCACAAGTTTTTTGCAATTTTGTCTAAAAAATGATATTATTATATTGGTGGTATAAATGAAAAAAATAAATGTTAAAAATATTTTGATAATTGTTGTAATTGTGGGTATTATTGTTCTTGCAGGTATTTACTTTATTTTTCTTAATAAAAATAATTTTGTCGAACTGTCTTACAATGAAGTTTTGGAAAAAGTAAATAATAAAGAAGACTTTGTACTTTGTATATCAAAAACAGACTGTAGTCACTGCCTAAATTTTAAACCAAAACTCGAAAGTATTGCCAATAGATATAACATAATGATTTATTATACTGATGTCGATACTTATTCGAAAGAAGATTTAGAAAAATTTAATGTTGACTTTAGTTTTGATGGAAGTACTCCTACTACTTTATTTTTACATGATGGTAAAGAAGAGACGACTTCTACTAGAATTATTGGAGAAGTGTCTACCGACAGAATTGTCGATAAATTAAAAAAGAATGGCTTTATTAAATAGTTAAAGCTATTCTTTTTTTAAATAGTCTTCACCTTTAAACGGATCAAACTTTAATAAATCATTATAATTTTGTTGCCTTAATGCTTCATAGGTTACTAATGCTACGCAGTTTGATAAGTTTAAGGCTCTAACATTACTACTAGTTGGTATACGATAACAATTATCTAAATTATCTCTTAAAATTTCTTTAGGGATTCCAGTACTTTCTTTACCGAAAATTAAATAGATATTTTCTTTTTTATTACTAAAATCAATATCACTATGTGGTCTCGTTCCATATCTAGTAAAGTAATAATACTTACCTTTATTTTGAGATTTGAATTCTTCAAAATCAAGGTAAGTTTTATAATCTACTTTATCAATGTAGTTGACACCACTTCTTTTTATTTTCTTTTCATCTAAGATAAAGCCCAAAGGCTCTATGAGATGTAATTTACTATTAGTTGCGGCACATGTTCGCATTATATTTCCTGTGTTTTCTGGTATTTCTGGTTCATATAAAACTATATTAATCACTTATAACACCTCTTTCAACAAGATAATTTTCTAATTTATTTATATCATAGTTGGTACTTTTGATATCATAAATATCTGTTATTTTTCCGTCTTCAAAGATTATAATAGATGGAGTATTTGTCATGTTTTGATTTTCAAAATTATATTTTTCTTTTATTTTTTCTTTTATACTTTTATTTTTCAATTCGGAAGTTAAATCTAAGTATAATATCTCTTCATCGACAGAACTATTACTAATTAATTTTCGAAATTTAATTTCAAAAGATCTTATTTTCTCATCATTTAATACAGAAGAGTATATTATGGTATCTTTATTTTCAACTAAGTAATTGTCTAATTCATTATAGTTTACTATTTGGAGATACTTGTCCATAATTGGAGTATTTAATTTACTATCTTGGTATGTAGTATACCACATATAAAGATAAATAACTAAGATAATTGTTATAATAAGTATGACGGAAAGTAAGATATAATTTTTTAAAGGAATATTTTTTTCTTTACTCATTTTTGCCTCCATATATATTGTATCAGTTTAGTAAATTTTTTTCAATGAAATTATATGATAAATTATTTTTATTATGATGTTTGTTACAGAAATTTAATTGCAAATACTCATGATTATGTGGTAGAATATGTTTGATGAAATGTTATAAAAATTATTAGGGGATGATTTGAAATGGTGGAAAACTATAGTTTAGAGTGTGAAAGAATACTTAAAAATTTAGATGACAGAAAAAAACTTCTTTTGCATAGTTGTTGTGCTCCTTGTAGCAGTTATGTTATAAGTTGTCTGACTAATTATTTTGATATTTCTATTTTGTATTATAATCCTAATATTTATCCTTACGAAGAATATTTAAAAAGGAAAGAGGAACAAATTAGATTTATTAATGAAATAGATTCTAAAAATAAAATTGATATTATAGATTGCGATTATGATAACGATAAGTATGAAAACTTGATAAAGGGATTAGAATTTGAACCCGAAAGAGGAAAAAGATGCGAAGTCTGCTACTTGATGAGAATGGAAAAAACAGCGAAAGTAGCGAAAGAAAACAATTATGATTATTTTTGCACTACTCTATCTGTTAGCCCATATAAGAATGCTAAGTTAATTAATACTATCGGAGAAAATCTTTCTCAAAAATATAATATTAATTGGTTATATTCTGATTTTAAAAAGAAAGATGGCTATAAAAAGTCCATCTTGTTATCACAAAAATATAATTTATATAAACAAAACTACTGTGGATGTATTTATTCAAAAAAGTAATTGCCTCGTATTAGTTAAGAGAAGATATGCTACTATTACAATTATTACTGATAGCACTAGACAAACAGTTCCAATTATTATATATATACTTCTGGCAAATCCTGCTCTTTTTTGTTTTACTAAATTAGGTTGATTAGTTTGATTAACTTGACTAGTTTGCATATTATTTGGAAGAGCGGAATTTAAAGTTGCCAACATATCTGCTTGAGGATTTGGTAAAATTTTTTCATTTAAAAGGGCTTCTTGGTTTACTTCAGCTACTTTTTGATTTGAAAAATTGAAAGTTGGCATATCAACAGGTGGGATGGCCTCTAGTGGCTTGACAACCTCAGTTACATTTTGTGTTAAAGTAGGTTCAAATTGAACTGGTGGCTCCGGTTGTTTTGCAGGAAGATCAACAGCGGGGTCTTCTGGTTCCGGCATATTCAATATTTGGGCACTACTATTAGTTTCAACAATTCTACTTTCTAGATTTCCTTCATAAAAATTTATAGCACTATCTACTAATTCACTACTAGTTATGGCAATTGAACTGTTAGTGTGGTATTCTTGATTTTGTAATTCTGGAAAATCTTTACTCAAAGTTATGCTTGATTTTGTTGAAAAGTCCGCTATTGCAACTTTAGCATCTTTTCCTTTTTTTGCTTCAGTAGGAAGAATTATAACTATGTTATAGACAATGTTACTTAATTTATTTTTTTCTTCAACTGAAATATCATCAATAAAATTTTTTCCTTCAGAATTGGAAACGAGTTTTGATAATAAAATTTGTTTGTTTTGATTATTTTCGTCGATACTATATATAAGATATTCTTTATTTTCAAATTTAAATATCACTATACCGGTAGATTTTTTTTCAAGATTATTATTTTTATCTAACACTACAAAACCTCTATTCATAAAATGCTCCTCCTTATGATAATACACTATCACCTATCTTAATGTAAGTATAGCATATTTTTTTTTTTTGATACAATAGGTTTTTTGAAATTTTATTTTTCTTAATTATCTCTATTTAGTTTGATTTTATCAGCTTTTTTCTAAAAGTTTTTTCTTCATTATAAAATTGAATACCATTACGATACTAGTTGCCAATATTTTGACTATTAAATAATAAATATTTAATAAATCGTTACCAATCCACATTATAATTTCGGTTATAACAAGACCTATAATACTTAGTATTATAAATAAAATAAAATTATTTTTTGAATTATTATTTGCATTAAATACCCATCTAATACTTCCTATATAATTAAAAACAACTGATACTGAGAAAGCAATAGCTACAGACAATAGAACGCTAAGATGGATAAATTCTTTTAAACAAAATAATATTATATATTCAATTATAAAGGATATTCCACCTACAATGCCAAATTTTAATATTTGTTTTAATAACTTATTTTTCATTTTTACCTTTTATTAATAGAAGTTCAAATAATTGTTTATATTTGTTATTGACGACTTCGAGGACTAATCCACAGGCAAACATCGAAATAGAAATTAACATGGTAAAGAGGGATGTTATTAAGGTTAGGAATTGCGAAATAAGTCCTGTTTTTAAATACGTTACCAAAGTAGGTGTCAATAGAATTATTGAAATTATAAAGAAGAGCAAACTAATCAAATTAAAGAAAACTTTTGGTTTATATTCTTTAAATAATCTAAATATAGTTTTTAAAATTTTGATTCCATCTTTATAGGTACTTAGTTTCGACACACTGCCAGTTGGTCTATCTCGGTAATCAATAGGAACTTCTTTTATAAGAAAATTTTTATCAAGGGCATGAATAGTCATTTCGGTTTCTATTTCAAATCCTTTGGATAATATAGGAAAAGTTTTAACAAATTCATAACTAAATGCTCTATATCCTGTCATAATATCGGTTATTTTACTTTTAAATAATATATTAATTAACCTTCTTACTAATTTATTACCAAAATTATGAAAACGTCTTTTGTTTTCTCGAAAATATGTGGAAGATAGTCTATCACCAATAACCATATCTGCTTTCTTTTCTAATATATAACTACACATTTCTTTAGCATGAGAGGCAGGATATGTATCATCACCGTCAAGTATCAAATAGCAATCGGCGTCAATATCTTTAAACATGCTTCTAACAACATTACCTTTACCTTGCCTATATTCATATCTAACGATTGCTCCGGCTTTTCTAGCAATTTTATCAGTATCATCTGTTGAATTATTATCATAGACATAGATTTCTGCCTCTGGTAGGACTTTTTTATAATCTTTAATCACTTTATCTACAGTCTGACTTTCGTTATAGCAAGGAATTAGTATTGCAATCGTTTTGTCTGTTTTCATAATTCTAAACATTCCTTTCCGCTTCACTACGTTTTGCTTAAGCCACAAACCGCAATGAAAATAACTATCTAAATTTATT
>CANQKK010000004.1 GCA_947624475.1 uncultured Bacilli bacterium | reverse complement strand
TTGATGGATGTGTCGCTTATATTGATAATCCTGAAATTGATACTTTAGGTTTAATGCAATATATAAAAGGACCTGATTTTCCAACTGGTGGTATTATTTTAGGTAATTCAGGAATAAAAAAAGCCTATGAAACGGGAAGAGCATCGATAACAATTAGAAGTAGAGCAGAAATTGAAGATGTTGGTACTCATAGTAATATTATTATTACTGAGGTTCCATATGGCGTTAATACAATGGAACTTAAGAATAAGGTTGCTGAACTTGTACATAACAAGATAATAGATGGTATTTCTGATTATCATACTGATTTGAAAAATGGGATTAAAATTACTATTACTTTAAAGAGAGATGCTAATCCACAAATTGTTTTGAATAATTTGTATAAGCATACTAATTTTCAGGTTTCGTATGGAATTATATTTCTTATGTTAGACGGTCTTACACCAAAGACGTTAGGTCTTAAGGATATTATTTCAAAATATATTGATCATCAAAAAGTTGTTATTATTCGCAGAACTAAATTTGAACTTAGTAAAGCGGAAAAACGTGTTCATATTTTAGAGGGATATAAAGTAGCTCTTGATAATATTGACGAAGTTATCCAAATAATTAAGACTGCTGATAGTGATGTTGAAGCAAAAGAAAAATTGATTTCAAGATTTGGCTTAACCGAAGTTCAAACTGATGCTATTTTGGAATTGAAGTTAAGACGTTTAACTGGTTTAGAAAGGGATAAAATTGAAAATGAACTTGCTGAACTTCTTAAATTAATTGATGAATTGCGTGCTATTTTAGCAGATGAGAAAAAGGTACTTGAAATTATTAAGAAAGAACTTCTCGAAATTAAAGATAAATATGCTGACGAAAGAAGAACATCAATTGATATGACGGCGATTGATTATATTGAAGATGAATCTTTAATTCCTGTGGAAAATGTTATTATTACACTTACTAATAAAGGATATATTAAGAGACTAGTTGCTGATACTTATAAAGTTCAGAATAGAGGCGGAATGGGAATTAGGGGAATGTCAACGAATGAAGAAGATTTTGTTGAACATTTGATTAATTCTACTACTCATGATTATATTTTGATGTTTACTAATAAAGGTAAGGTATATCGGATTAAAGGATATGAAATTCCAGAGTTTAGTAGACAATCTAAAGGTCTTCCTATTATCAACTTACTTAGTTTGGAACGTGATGAAAAGGTTACTTCTCTTTTGAATATTTCTTCTTCTGAGAAAAGTAAGTATTTAGTATTGGCTACTAGGAGTGGACTTATAAAGAAAACGAATATTTCTGAGTTTGAAAGTATTAGAACTAATGGTAAAAAGGCCATTACTTTGAAAGAAGATGACGAACTTGTTTCTGTTAAGAAAACTACAGGAAATAATGAAATTTTAATGGCGTCATCGAACGGTCGTATGGTCAGATTTAATGAAAATGCTATTAGGGTTATGGGAAGAAGTGCTACAGGTGTTAGAGGTATTAATTTAGGTACTGATGGAAAACTTGTTGGTATGGAAGTGGTAATTGAAAATGAATTCGTCCTTGTTGTAACTGCAAAAGGTTATGGAAAGAAAACTCCTGTTGATGAATATAGAATTACTAATCGTGGCGGAAAAGGAGTTAAAACGGTTAATATTACTGATAAAAATGGAACGATTATTTCGTTTAAAACTGTTAATGATTCTAAAGATTTGATGATTATAACCGATGCTGGAATTGTTATTAGAATGGCTGTTGATAGGATATCGACGATGAGCAGAGTAACTCAAGGTGTAAAATTAATTAATTTAAAAGATGATAATGTCGTGAGTTCAATTGCAGTTGTTGATAAAGAGGAAATTGTCGAAGAACAAAAAACAAGAGAAGAGGAAAATTAAAATTTCTCTTCTCTTTAAATTATTTCCCGGGAAATAATTTAGGGGTTAAAAAAATTAAAAAGGCCTCAAAAACTAATTTTGGAGATAAAAAATATTTTAAAAAGTTATTTTTATAAAAGTATAGCAAACATTTGTATGCTATATTCTTGCTGTTGATTATTTCTTGATTTTATAGTATTATACTGTTGATACAACATTAATTAATGGAACCAAGTCAGGGGCGGAAGCCAGCAGCTTTAACATTTTATTAATGTGTGTATCTTTTTTTTTATGTTCCACGTGGAACATAAAAAATGTTTTAAAGAATTAATTTATATAATTATACTAATTATTGCTCATGTTTCACGTGAAACATGAATATAATATTTTTTTTATAATAGAATATTGAAATGTTTAAATGGTATATTAATTATAATTTATGTTCCACGTGGAACATAAAAAATGTTTTAAAAAAATTAATTTATATAATTATACTAATTATACTCATGTTTCACGTGAAACATGAGTATAATATTTTTTTTATAATAAAATATTGAAATGTTTAAATGGTATATTGATTTAAAAAATATATAAATAAAAATTAGTTATGAATTATGTAAATGTTGAAAAATAATAATAATTTAAAAGTTGTTTTCATTATAAATATATGTTAGTATTTATAATGTTTCACGTGGAACATAAAGAGTGGTGTAGTTATGAATGAAAAGTATATGAAAATGGCAATTGATGAAGCAATGAAAGCAAATGAACTTGATGAAATACCGGTTGGATGTGTTATTTTGAAAAATGATAAAGTTATTGCTTGTGGATATAATTGTCGAGAAAAGAATAAGAATAGTATTGACCATGCGGAAATTATTGCGATAAGTAGAGCTTGTGAATATCTTAAAACTTGGAGACTTGATGATTGTATTATGTATGTTACTTTGGAACCGTGTATGATGTGTATGGGTGCTATTATTGAAAGTAGAATTAAAAATGTTTATTATGGTACTAAAAATAATATCGAACAAATGTATGATATTAAGAGGGTTAGTAATAAAGTTAACCTCGTTAATATAAACGATTTTCGATGCTCGAAAATACTAACTGATTTTTTTAAAAAAAGAAGAAAAAAGTGATTTTTTGTTCTTTTTTTATGTTATAATATTTTTGAAAAGTTTGTGAATTGAGGTGTAGATATGTCATATCTTGCATTATATAGAAAATATAGACCTTCTGATTTTGAAGATGTTTATGGACAAGAGGAAATTGTTACTGTTATTAATAATGCTATTATTAATAATAAAATTTCTCATGCTTATTTATTTAGTGGCCCTCGAGGAACAGGGAAAACTACTATAGCTAAAATTATTGCACGACTTGTTAATTGTGATAATTTGGTTGGTGGTAAACCATGTGGAAAATGTTATAATTGTATAAATTTTAATAATAGTAATGATATTGTAGAAATTGATGCTGCTTCTAATAATGGTGTTGAAGAAATTAGAGAACTTAGGGATAAAGTTAATTTGGTTCCTAGTCATGCAAAATTTAAAGTTTATATTATCGATGAAGTTCACATGCTTTCTAATAGTGCGTTTAATGCTTTACTTAAGACTTTAGAAGAACCTCCTTCACATGTTATTTTTATTCTTGCTACTACTGAACCACATAAAATTCCTCTTACTATTGCCTCGCGATGTCAAAAATTTAGATTTTCTAAAATTAGTGATGAAAAAATAGCTAATAGAATTAAAAGTATTGCTAAACTTGAGAAAATTAATGCTTCTGATGATGTATTTTATGAAATTGCTAGAATAGCGGATGGTGGTATGCGTGATGCTATTAATATTTTAGATCAACTTAATGCTTATAGTAATGGAAAAATTGTTTTGGAAGATGTATATAAGGTGATTGGAACTGTATCTTATAATGATTTAAGTGAATTGCTTACGAACATTAGTTCTAGTAATAAGGAAAAAATTATCTCGTTTGTTGATAATTTGGATAAATCAGGAAAAGAAATTAATAAGTTTATTGAGGAATTGATTGTTTTTTTGAAAGATGTTATTCTTTTTAAAACTACTAAAGTTTTAAGTAATATTGTTGCTAAAAATAAGGCTATCTCTTTAGTTAGTAATTTATTTACTGATAAAACTATTTATGGTTTGATAGAAATGTTGAATGATTCTTTGTCATCAATAAAATATTCTTCTCATAGTTCAATAATTTTGATGACTTGTTTATTGAAATTTTCTGATAATGATTATTTTGAAAATAAAAAAATTATTTCCCGGGAAATAATTTTAGAAAAAAATGACATTGAAAAATCGAAAACTGCCTCAAAAAGTAATTTTGAGGGTGAAAATATTTCCCGGGAAATAATCAATAGAAAAAAAATGGGAGTTGATGAAGAAAAAAATATAATTATTTCAAAAGTTAAGAAATCTGATTATGAGAATTCTAATGATGAATTGGAAAATAGTATTGATTTGATTATTAACAATGCTTTTGCTCTTGCTTCTAAGGATATTAAAAATGAGATTTTGAATGGCTGGAAAGGTATAGATAATTATATTTATGATGATAATTACTCGGTGGTTTCAGGATTACTCAAAGATGCTTCTGTTGTTGTCGCTTCTTCTTCATATGCAATTGTTACTGGTAAAAATGACTCTATTGTAAATAGAATTAATGAGAATGTCGATAAAGTGGAAAAATTGTTTGAAGTGCTATTTAATCTTAATCTTAGAATTGCTGCTATTAGTGATGAAAGATGGGAAAGTGAAAGGAAAAAATATATTTTAAATACTAAAAATGGTATAAAATATGTTGTTAAAGAAGAATTGAATGAAAATAAGAAAAAAAGTAAAACTCCTGTTGATGAACTTATTGAATTAGTAGGAGATAATATGATAGAATATAAGTAGAGGAGATTGATAGAAATGAATATGCAAAATTTAATGATGCAAGCAAAAAAAATACAGAAAGATATTGAAAAAACGCAAAGTGAATTGGAAAGTAAAACATATGAAGGAAAATCACAATTTGTGACTGTTGTGATGAGTGGTAAGAATAAGTTAGAATCAGTTAAGATTAGTGAAAATGATGTTTCTTTAGATGATTTAGAAATGCTCGAAGATATGATTCTTCTTGCGGTAAATGCTGCTATTGGTAAGATGGAAGCAGATAAACAGCAAAAAATGGGAAAATATAGTCAATTTCTAAATGGTATGATGTAAGATGTATCCGAAGTGTTTAAATAAGATTATTGATTCTTTTAAAGACTTACCTGGGATAGGTGAGAAAACGGCGGAAAGACTTGCTTTTGCACTTATTAACTTTAATGAGGAAAAACTTACTTCTTTTGCAGATGCAATTGTAGATGTTAGGGATAAACTTTCACATTGTCATGTGTGTGGAAATATAACGGATAATGATGTTTGTAATATTTGCTCCGATAAAAGTCGCGATGGAAAAATTGTCTTTGTTGTGGAAAAAGCAAAAGATATTTCTCTGTTTGAAAAAATAAATGTTTATAATTGTAAATATCATGTCTTGGGTGGACTAATTTCTCCTTTAGAGGGAATAGGACCTGATGATATTAATATTAATTCGTTACTTAATAGGATAGAAAAAGAAAATATTGAAGAGTTGATTTTGGCTTTGAAACCTTCTATTGAGGGAGAAACTACTATGCAGTATATAAAGAAATTTTTTGAAAAGACTGGTGTTAAGGTTACACGAATTGCTACTGGTATTCCTATGGGAACTGATATTGAATATATTGATTCTATGACTTTAGAGTTTGCTTTGGAAGGAAGGAAAGACATATAATATTTTATTTGACATATACTTTAGCGGGTGATTTTATGTTAAATAAAGTAATGTTTGTTGTAAAAAAAATAATACTTGGTTTTTTATTTATTTATGCTTATAATACTATTTTGTTTTCACTTGATCTTAATATTCCAATTAATATTTTTACGATATTTTTGGTTACTATTTTGGGAATGCCTGCGTTAATTGGTCTTTCTTTGTTTTCACTATTTATCTTTTGATGGGGTGGTATAATGTTAGATAAGTATAAAAATGAGCAATCTATATTTTACAATGTTATGTCTAATGCTATTTTTAATGATAAAATTTCTCATGCTTATCTTATAGATGCGAATAATAACACGAGTGCTTTTGATATTGTTATGTCATTTGTCAAAGAAATTATTTGTCATGATGATAATTATTTAAATAGTGAAAATATTTGCAAGCGAATAGATGATGGTAATTATCTCGATGTAAAGATAATTGAATCGGATGGTATCTGGATAAAGAAAGAACAACTTTTGGCGCTTCAGAATGAATTTAGTAAAAAATCTATTGAAGGTAAAAGAAAAATATATGTTATTAAATCTGCTGAAAAGATGAATGTACAAACATCTAATTCAATTCTTAAATTTTTAGAGGAGCCTATTGATAATATTATTGCTATTTTAATTGTAAATAATATTAATTTGATTCTTCCTACAATAGTATCGAGGTGTCAAATTATAAAACTTAATAAAAGTGATTTTACGGATAGTTCTACAGATAATTTTTTTAATTTGATTAAATATACTAAATATAAAGATATTTCTTACGAAGAGCAGAGAAAATTTGTAGATAAAGTAATATATTTTATTTTACAATTTGAGGAGATGAAGATTGATACTTTAATATATACAAAAAAATTGTGGTATAGTAATTTTGTTAGTCGTGATGACATTATTATGGCACTTGATTTGATGATATATTTTTATTATGATGTTATAAAAGATAAATCTGATTTGAATGTTGACTTTTATAAGGACAAGCTCTCAGATGTTAAGATGGTTGCTTCTAAAAATGATATATTGTCTCTTTCAAGAAAATTAGAATGTCTAGATAAATGTAGAACTAATGTAAGACAAAATTTAAATATCAACTTACTTGTTGATAAATTAATTATAGATATGTGTGGTGATATAAAATGAATGTAGTGGGTGCTAAAATTAATGAAAATGGTAAAGTATTTTATTTTGATGCTAATGAATTGCAATTAAAAAAGAACTTAACAATAATTGTGAATACCGATAAAGGGCTTCAATTTGCTAAAGTGGTTGAAGTTTTAGATAATAATTTAGATAATAAAAATGTTTCTAAACTAGGAGATGTTATTAGAATTGCTACTAAAAAGGATTATACGCAGTATATGAAAAATATAAGTGACGCAGAAAAAGCCTTAGATAGTGCAAGAAAGCTGGCAGTAAAGAATGAACTTAATATGAATATTTTAGATGCTACTTATAGTTTTGACCGAAATCAATTGGTATTTAGATTTTTATCTGATGAGAGAGTAGACTTTCGACAATTGGCTAGAGATCTTGGTGCTAAACTTCGTACGAGAATTGAACTTAGACAAATTGGTATTAGGGATAAAGCAAAAGAAGTAGGAGGAATAGGCCCTTGTGGTAGATTTTTGTGTTGTAGTACTTTTCTTACTACTTTTGATGCTGTATCGATAAATATGGCAAAAAATCAAGGCCTTGCTCTTAATCCAACAAAGATTAATGGAGTATGTGGAAGACTTTTGTGTTGTTTGAATTATGAAAATAATCAATATACTGATTTTAAAAAAGGTATTCCAGATGTCGGCAAGAAAGTTGCTATTGATGGAAGAGAGGGAAAAGTAATTTCTTCTTCGCCACTTTTAAGGAAATATAAAGTTCTTGTTGATAATGATATAATTGAAGTTGATAAAAATGATAGTTAAAAATACGCTTCTTAATTTTAAGGATAAATATATTTATCAGGATACAAGATATTTTAAAATGTCTTTAGATTCGGTTTTACTGGCAAATTTTGTTAAGATTAATCTTCGAGATAAAATGATAATGGATATTGCTACTGGAAATGCGCCAATTCCGATGTTATTATCTTTTAGAACTAAAGCTAAGATATATGGTATAGAGTTGCAGAAAGAGATTTTTTCTCTAGGTATGAAATCTATTATTGAAAATAAGATGGATAATCAGATTAATCTTATTTGTAATGATGCTAAGAATTTAGGGGATCTTTTTGAATCGGATACTTTTGATATTGTTACTTGTAATCCACCTTATTTTAAGACGAATAATTTGAAATATGAAAATGATGATAGAATTAAGTCTTTAGCAAGACATGAAAAGACTCTTACTTTAGAAGATATTGTGATAGTTAGCAGAAAAATTCTTAAAAATAATGGTAGATTTGCTATAGTTCATCGTCATGAGAGATTTATAGAGATAATTATTATGATGAAAAGATATAATATTGAGCCGAAAAGAGTTCAATTTATTTATCCTAAAAAGGGCAAAGAGTGTGATCTTGTGCTAATTGAGGGAATAAAAAATGGGAAAGAGGGTCTTAGTATATTACAACCGTTATTTGTCTATGAAAATGATGGTAAATATACTAAAGAAATTCAAGGTATGTTTGGAGAGTGATGATAATGAAGCAGAAAAGTTATGATGGTAGTTCAACATTATATCTTATCTCGACACCTATTGGAAATATGGGAGATATTACTTATAGATCACTTGAAGTATTAAAAGAAGTGGGTGTTGTTTTTTCTGAGGATACGAGGGTAACTGCTAATTTGCTCGAATATTTTGAAATAAAAAAGAAACTTATTGCTCTTCATGATCATAATGAAGAAGTGGTTAAGAAAAAAGTTCTTCGATATTTGAAAGATGGGATGAATGTTGCCCTTGTTACTGATAGAGGAACTCCAATTATTAGTGATCCTGGATTTAAGACTGTTAAGTATGTTACGGAAAATAATTATAATGTCGTTGCTTTACCTGGTGCTACGGCATTTGTTCCTGCTCTTATTACTTCGGGTATTAGTCCGCAACCATTTATTTTTTATGGTTTTTTAAATAGTAAAGAAAATAAACGAAGAGAGGAACTTGAACTATTATCTTCGGAAGATAAGACAATGATTTTTTATGAGGCACCACACAGAATAATTAGTACACTTAATTTGATGTTTGAAGTATTTGGTAATAGAAATGTTAGTATATCTAGGGAAATAACAAAGAAATTTGAAACGATTTATCGTGGTAAACTTGGTGATATATTAAAAGAAATCCCCGAAAAGGGAGAGTTTGTTATAGTAGTTGAGGGTAGTATGAGTGATGATTATGATAAAAATTTAACAATAAAAGAAGCAGTCAACTTGTATATTACTTCGGGAAAGAAAGTGGCTAAGGATAGAAAAATTCCGAAAAATGAAGTATATAGAGAATATCATAAGGAGAGTTAAGTATGAAATTGGTAGTGGGATTAGGTAATCCGGGCAAAAATTATGAGAAAACAAGGCATAATATAGGATTTGATGTTATCGATAGATTTAAAGATAAATATAATTTGAACTTTATTAAAAATAGTAAATTTAATGCGATGGAGGCTACTTGTTTTATTAACTTTGAAAAAGTTATTTTTGTAAAACCTTTATCTTTTATGAACCTATCAGGAGATGTTGTACTTAGATATATTAATTTTTATAATATTTCTAGTACTGATATTTTAATTATTCAAGATGATTTGGACATGGAAGTTGGTAAAATTAGAATTTTATTTGATAGTTCGAGTGGAGGACATAATGGTATTAAAGATATCACGCTAAAAATTGGAACAAAAGAGTATACTAGACTTAAAATTGGGATATCTAATAATAAGGTTATTGATACTAAAGATTATGTTTTAGGAAGATTTACACAGGAAGAGAGGAAAATACTTGAAAAATCTTATGAAAAGTTATATAATTTGGTTGAGGATTTTATTAATTTAGATGTTCTCTCTCTAAAACAAATTTACAATAGTTTAAATAATTAAGATACACTAAGTTGTATCTTTTTGTGCTAGAGGTGATATATAATGAAACTTTTTGATAATTTTTTTGATATTTCTCTTAAGGGTGACTTTGTAGTTACGGGACTTAATAGAGAACTTAATTCTGTGTATATTTATGATACTTTTCTTAAATATAAGAAAGGTATTTTAGTCGTTACTAATTCTTTATATGAAGCAAATGATATATACAATAGAATATCTAATTATACTGATAAAGTTTTATTTTTTCCGATGGATGATTTTATTGCGAGTGAGGCTATTGCTATTAGTTCGGAATTTATGGCTTTGAGACTTAATACTTTAAATAGGTTAATTGAAGAAGATAATTATATTGTAATTACTAATTTGATGGGTATTTTGCGATATTTGCCTAGTAAAAAAATATATGAGAGAAAAATTATAAGTTTAAAGAAAAATACGGATATAGACCGAGATAAATTTATTGATAGTTTGTATGAACTTGGATACAATAATGTCAGTATTGTATCCAATAGTGGAGAAATGGCTATTAGAGGCTATGTTATCGATATATTTCCTATTGACTATGATAATCCGATTAGAATTGAATTTTGGGGAGATACAATAGATAGTATTAAGTATTTTGATTTAGATAGTCAACTATCAAAAGAAGAAGTATCTGAAATTTCTATTTATCCTTTTACAGAATTTTTAACAGAAAAAGTGGTAGATGATAAATGTAAAAAACAGAAATATTTACCTAATTACTCTAAAGAAGTAGAGGGTCTTTGGGATTATATGAATGATGGTATTTTATGTTATTATGATTATAATCAAATAATGAATGGATATTCTCTTCTTAGAGAGACGGTAATGGGTTATGCTGAAGAAGTTAGGGATAATATTAGAACTAATTATATGTTTGATATTAATGATATTAATATGAAAGATAGTATTTATATTATGGAAATTGATAATATTATTGATAAGAAAGTGGCAAAATCTTTTAATTATCTTTCTTTTGGTATTGATAATTATGAAGGGAATTTTGAAAAAATTAAAAAAGATTTATATCGTTATTTGAATACGGGTAAAACTGTCATACTTTGTATTTCTGATAAGGCAGTAGTTAAGAGAATTATTAATTATTTGGAAATTATTGATGATGTCATCTATGCAGATGAGGATAATATTATTTTGAATAAAATTAATATATTAAATAAAAATATTGGAAATGGTTTTATCTATGATAATTGGGTTGTCATATCTTCTAATGATTTGTTTGGAAAAGTAGAAGTTAAAAGGAAGAATATTAATAAATTTAAAATTGGTACGAAGATTAATAATATAGATACTTTGGTAAAAGGGGATTATATTGTTCATATTGATCATGGTATTGGTATTTATTCGGAAATTTGTACACTTTTGAAAAATGGAATTAAAAAAGATTATATTAAACTTATATATGCTGATGGAGATGTTCTTTATTTACCGGTGGAGAAGATAGATAGGATAAGTAAATTTTCTCCGAACGAAGGGGCTTTTGTGAGGTTGGATAACTTAGGTAGTGATTCTTGGAGTAAAAAGAAGGAGAGAGTAAGAAAGAGGCTTCATGATATTGCAGGCGATTTGATGAAGGTTGCATCACAAAGAGAGGCTACGAAGGGATATGCTTTTTCTGCTGACGATGAAAATCAAATACTTTTTGAAAGTAAATTTATATATGAAGAGACATCTGATCAACTTAGATCAGCAGATATTATTAAAAGAGAAATGGAAAGAGATAAACCTATGGATATGCTTTTATGTGGAGATGTTGGTTATGGAAAGACCGAGGTGGCTTTTAGAGCAATATTTAAGGCTATTAATGATGGTAAGCAAGCATGTTATTTATGCCCTACGACTATTCTTTCTAATCAGCAGTATAATTCTGCTCTTCAAAGATTTTCTGATTTTCCAGTTAATATGGCTCTTTTGAATAGATTTACTTCAGTTAAGAAACAAAATATTATCTTAAAACAATTGGAAGAGGGAAAAATAGATGTTTTATTTGGAACGCATAAAATATTAAATGATAAAATTAAGTTTAAAGATTTGGGATTACTTGTAATAGATGAAGAACAGAGATTTGGTGTCGCCCATAAGGAAAAGATAAAACAGTATAAGAATAATATTGATGTTCTCACTTTGTCCGCTACACCAATTCCGAGAACTTTGCAGATGTCGATGTCAGGTATTCGAGGTCTTGCATTAATTGAAACGCCACCTGAGAGGAGAAGACCTATTCAAACTTACGTGATGCCCGAGAATAAAAATATTATTAAGGATGCTATTTATAAAGAGTTATCTAGAAAGGGTCAGATATTTCTTTTATATAATAGAGTGGAAAAAATTGAAAGTAAGTTAGATGAGATTAGTAAATTAGTTCCCGAGGCGCGCATTCGCTTTGCTCATGGAAGAATGAGTAAGCAAGATCTTGAAAATATAATGAGTGATTTTGTTAATTATGAGTTTGATATTTTACTTTGTACGACAATTATTGAGACGGGAATTGATATTCCAAATGTTAACACACTTATTATTATCGATGCTGATAAATTTGGTCTTTCGCAGTTATATCAGATTAGGGGAAGAATAGGTAGAAGTGATAAAATAGGATATGCTTATCTTATGTATAATAATAAAAAAGAACTTAATGATTTGGCTGTTAAGAGACTTAATACGATAAAAGAGTTTACTGAACTTGGTAGTGGTTTTAAGATAGCAATGAGAGATTTGTCAATTAGAGGTGCTGGAGATATTTTGGGTAGTGAGCAGTCAGGATTTATTGATAGTATTGGAATTGATTTATATATGAAAATGTTAAAAGAGGAAGTAGATAAATTAAAAGGAATTAAGGTAGAAGAAGAAAAAGAGGAATCTAATAAACCACTTATTGAAGTTGAAACTCATATATCTAATGAATATGTACCTGATGATGCAATTAAAATTGAAATTCATAAAATGATAAATCGGGTTAATTGTTATTCTGATATTGGTAGAATTAAAAGTGAATTGGAAGATAGATTTGGTAAGATTACTGAAGAAATGGTAATTTATATGTATGAGGAATGGTTTGAGAAGCAAGCTAAAAAGTTATTTATTAAAGAGAGCAAGCAGACTAAAAATTTTGTTGAAATTATTTTACCGCAGGTTACTTCCGAAAAAATTGATGGAGAAGAATTATTCTTAATGGCTTATGATATATCGAAATATTTTAGGTTTTCTTATACTAATAAGCAGATACATGTAATCTTGGATACGATAAAGTTAGATAAACATTTTATATATTATTTAAATGAACTTTTGGAAAAAATTATCGAGATGATAGGAGAGTAATTTCATATTTTTTGAATGTCTAAAATATTGATTATAATTGTAATTTATTGTATATTTTTGTTTGTTAGGAGATGCTTATATTGAAAAAGGAAAAATGAGGTTTTAGTAATCTTGATTGTGATCGTTATTTTAACTTTTGTAGAATTTATTGTTTATGATAAAGTTTTAAATAACAATATTAAAAATGATAATACTTCATACATTTGAAGCAGAAGGAGATAAAGTATATTTAACAGATTTTTGTATTAATTAATAAATTTGGATAATGAAAAATTTCATTGTTCTTTTTTATTTGTATAATTATTTAAATAATTGGCAAAATATTAAAGAAAGTATGGTGATATTTTGAAAACAACTGGTGTTATTAGAAGAATTGATGAACTTGGAAGAGTTGTAATTCCAAAAGAGATAAGAAAAAATTTGCGTATTAAAAATGGTGAAAGTTTGGAGATATTTTTAGAGGGGGACTCTATTATTTTGAAGAAATTTTCCCAGTTAGAAAGTCTTGAGAATGTCTCTGTCGATTATGTAGAGGCTTTTAATAAAATTATTAAACATAATATTATTGTAACTGATAGAGATAAAGTAATAGCAGTAGCGGGTCCTCTTAAGAAAAAATATTTGGGTAAAACGGTAAACGAATTTACGGAAAGGTCAATTGAAAGAAGAGATTCGTTTTATGAAAAACAGAAGAAAATATTTCAAATAGTGGAAGGAGAAGAAGAAAATGGTTACTATTCTTTTTCTTCAATAGTAAATAATGGTGATGCAATTGGTAGTGTGATTCTTATATCTACTGATACACCTATTACTGATGTCGAAGATAAGATGGTTGTTATTTTATCTAGTTTGTTAAGTCAGAAGTTTATTGATTAAATAATTTTTCGGTCATGGTTATTTCTATGGCTTTTTTTAGTTTTTATTGTAATAAAATACTTGAAATATAGTTAATTATGTGTTAATATTTGATATGTAAAGCGAAGAAGGAAAGAGTAATAGGAAGATTTTAGAGAGAGTCTATGATGGTGGAAGTTAGATAATGAATACTATTATAAATGGTTCTGGAGCAGTTATATCTAATAGGTGTAAACGGTTGTTACGTTATAACTTAATGAGTGTATGATATGTAAATTAAGGTGGTACCGCGGAAGTTTATTCGTCCTTTGAAGTACCATCTTTTTTTGGAGGTTATTGCTATGAGAAGATTTGAAAAGATTGACAGGGATTTATTTGAAAGGGATATTCCTTCTGGTAATTATGAGGAATTATTGTTACCTAGAAGAAGTACAAATTCTGCTGGATACGATTTTGTCAGTGTAATTGATGTTACTTTGAATCCTGGAGAGCGAAAGATAATTCCGACAGGAATAAAGGTTAAGATGAATGATACTGAGTTTTTGGCACTATACGTAAGAAGTAGTTATGGTTTTAAAAATAATGTACGGATGTGTAATCAGGTTGGAATAATTGATGCTGACTACTATGGTAATAGTGAAAATGGCGGTCACATATTTGTATGTCTTCAAAATGAAGGGGATAAAACTTTTGAGATAAAAAAAGGGGATAGATTTATACAGGGTATATTTACACCATTTTTACTTACTGATGAGGATGAAGTAAGTGAAGAGAGAACGGGTGGAATAGGAAGTACTGATTAATAAAGAGGAGATGATTTTAATGGAAAAGAAATTTTATTTGACGACACCAATATATTATCCATCTGCTAATTTTCATATTGGACATTGTTATACTACTATAATAGCGGATGCGATAGCAAGGTACAAAAGGCTTTGTGGATATGATGTATTTTATTTGACGGGTTCTGATGAACATGGACAAAAAATTCAAAAGAAGGCTGAGGAGGCTGGTGTTACCCCTCAAAAGTATGTTGATGATATCGTGTCAAATGCTAAAGATTTATGGGAAAGATTAAATATTAGTTACGATAAATTTATTCGTACTACTGATAGTGAACATGTGATTTGTGTTCAGAAGATATTTGAAAAATTATATAAACAAGGGGATATTTATAAGGATGAATATAAAGGACTTTATTGTACGCCTTGTGAATCTTTTTGGACGGAGAGTCAACTAGTAGATGGAAAATGTCCAGACTGTGGGAGAGATGTAAGTGAAGTATCGGAAGAGGCATATTTTTTCAAATTATCAAAATATCAAGATAAGTTAGTAAAATTTTACGAGGATAATCCTAATTTTATTAAGCCGGATTCTAGGAAAAATGAGATGATTAATAATTTTATTAAACCGGGACTAGAAGATTTATGTGTATCTAGAACAAGTTTTGACTGGGGAGTTCCTGTTACTTTCGATGATAATCATGTTGTTTATGTATGGCTTGATGCTCTTACTAATTATATATCTGCATTAGGATATTTGAGTGCTGATGATAGTTTATTTAAAAAATATTGGCCTTGTGATTTACATATTGTCGGCAAGGAAATAGTTAGATTTCATACGATTATTTGGCCAATTATACTTATGGCTTTAGATCTTCCATTACCTAAACAGGTATTTGGACATGGATGGCTCGTAATAGATGGTGGTAAGATTTCTAAGAGCTTGGGTAATTATAAAGACCCTAGAGAGTATATTGATACATATGGGGTTGATGCTGTCAGGTATTTTGTTTTAAGAGAAGTTCCTTTTGGGAATGATGGTAATTTTAGTGAAGAGGCTTTAATTACAAGAACAAATGGCGATTTGGCTAATATACTTGGCAACTTGGTTAATAGAACGATAGGAATGGCTAATAAATATTTTGATGGTGTTATTGAAAATAGAAATGTAAAGGAAGAAGTGGACGATAAATTGATATCGGAAGCATTAGAACTTAGAAATAAAGTAGATAATTATATGGCAAATAATGAGGTGTCAAAGGCATTGGAAGCAATAATAGATTTATTTAGAAGTTCTAATAAATATATCGATGAGACGATGCCTTGGGTTCTTGCTAAAGATGCAAGTAAAAAGGATAGACTTGCTACTGTTTTATATAACTTAATAGAGACAATTAGAATAGGAAGTGTTCTACTTCAGGCTTTCTTACCTGATACTAGCGCCAAGATATTTCATCAGATAAACACTGATTTAACTTCTTTTGATTCAATTACTGAATTTGGAGGATATGTATCGGCAACTAAAGTTAATGAAGCAGAAGTATTATTTAAAAGAATTGAAAACTGATAATGTCAGTTTTCTTTTTGACATTTTATTTGAAATATATGTAAAACAAATAAAAAATATTTTACTATGGTTTAAATGTATGTTATAGTTTTATTGTAGTGCCTGTAGTAAATATATTAAAAGGAGATATAACAATGCTAAAGACACGAAATCAGAGAATATTATTTAGAGTATTACTGCTTTCATTTACAGCAATGTCTATGTTAATTGTATTGTTTTATAAGTATGTTGCTGATTTGATTTATGTAGGTGTATTACTTTTTTTGTTTTTGTTATTTTTAATTGAAAAATATTGGAAATAATTGTACTATATTAGTAGTATAATTTTTTTATGTGATGTTTGATTGTGAGGAGGAAATTGATATGTATATTGATACGCACTGTCATATTCTTAAAGAATACTACGAAAATATTGATGATATTATTGATGAGTGTACTAAAAATAATGTTGGAAGAATTATTGTAAGTGGTTGTGATATGAAGACAAATAAGGAAGTATTAGAACTTATTTCTAAATATGATATAGTTTATGGAACAATAGGGTTTCATCCGACGGAATTAGATGAATACGATGATAATGATTTAAAATTTTTAGAGGAACATATTTTTGATAGAAAGATAGTTGGTATTGGGGAAATTGGACTTGACTATCATTATGATGATACTGATAAAGAAAAGCAAAAAAGTGTATTTAGGAAACAACTAGATATTGCAAAGAAATATAATAAGCCTATAGTTATTCATACAAGAAATTCTATACAAGATACATATGATATATTAAAAGAATATGATTTGAAAGGAAGTATTCACTGTTTTAGTGGATCGCTAGAAATGGCTAAGGAATATATAAAACTAGGATATAAAATTGGCGTTGGAGGAATAGTTACTTATAAAAATGCTAAGAATATTAAAGAAGTAGTAAAAAATATAGATATGACATATATTTTATTAGAGACAGATTCTCCATATTTGTCTCCAGAGCCATATAGAGGGAAGGTGAACGAACCTAATAATATACCTTTAGTAGCAGAAGTTATTAGTAATTTGAAAGGCCTTGATTTACAAGAGGTTATGAGGACTAGCACTGCTAATGCGGAGGCCATATTTGACTTTTTAGATAAATAATGTTACAATTAATATGCTTAAAATATTAATGAGGTGAATAATGATGAAGAAAATATCTACTAAGATAATAACTATTTCTTCACAAATTGGATTAGTTAGTTTATTTTTAGTATTATTATTTTCAACAGGAAAAGGTGAAGAAGAAGTTATTGTTTTAGAGAATAATAACTTCAGTAAGATGGCTGATTCTGTTTCTTCTCTATTTAAAGAAGAGGAAGAGATGCTTTCGTCTTCTAATGATAAAGTTATAATAGATTTGGAAAAAGTTGAGGATAAAACTAAGGAAGAAGAAGAGAAGAAAGAAGAACAGGCTAAAGAGGAAGAGTTACCTAAAGAGGAAGAAGTCAAAGAAGAAGAGACTCCTAAAGAAAGCGCTCCATCTAATGATAGGGTTTCACTTTCTTATAATGTAATTGGTACTTATTATGGCACTTTGACTGGTTATGGTGCTGACTGTTATGGTTGTTCTGGTAAAACGAGAAGTGGTTATGACCTTACTAAGTCAGTTTATTATGATGATGCAGAATATGGAAAAGTACGAATACTCGCTGCTGATGCTGATATTGGAAGAAATGCAATAATTAGGGTTAGTAATGTACCGGGAATGGATCCTTTTTTAGCGATAGTTTTGGATACTGGTGGAAATGTTGGTAAAGGCAAAGGTGCTTTGTTTGATCTTGCTTTTTCGACAGAAGGCGAAGCAATGAGTACTGCCTATAATGTAACTTTTGAACTTTTGAGAAAAGGTATTCCTTGGTAATAAATATAAATATATAGATTTTAGGAAGAAGTTTTTGCTTCTTCTTTTTTTCGACAATTTTTTTGGAAATAATATCATATAATTTTTTATGAAAAGAAGTGAAATATGAAGAGAATTATATTTATGACAATAGTTATTATCTTTATTCCTTTTTTAATAGTTAGTATTTTTAATATTGATAAAAAAGAGGAAATAAAAATTAATTATATGTCGAATACTATAATTAGAGTTAAAAGACTTGGTAGTGGAGATATTGAATATATACCTTTTGAAGAGTATATTGTCGGTGTACTTGCAGGAGAAATGCCTATTTATTTTGAAAAAGAGGCTTTAAAAGCACAGGCAGTTGCGGCGCGAAGTTATGCTCTTAAAAGAATTGAATATAATAAAGATAGTGATTATGATGTCGTAGATTCTATTTTGAATCAGGTATATTTAGATAATGAATATTTGAAAGAGGCATGGGGAGATAAGTATATCGATAATATTAATAAACTTAGAGGTGTCGTTAATGAAACTAGTTTGGAATATTTGGATTATGATGGAGAAATTATCGATGCATTATTTTTTTCAACTAGTAATGGTTACACGGAAACGGCTTCATTGGTTTTTGATATAGATTTACCTTATTTGAAGAGTGTTAAGTCGGATTGGGATTCAAAGACAAGTTCAGTATTTAAATCCAGTACGACGATGAAATTGAGTGAATTTTACGAAAAAATTGGTCTTCCATATAGTGATAGACTTGTTACTGATGTGTTAAAAAGAAGTTCTACTAATAGAATTACATCTATTTCAATTAATGGTAATGTCTTTGAGGGGACTGATTTATATAACAAATTAGGACTTAGGTCGACGGATTTTTCTCTCATACAAGATGGAGATGAGGTTATTATTAATACAGTAGGATACGGACATGGTGTTGGGATGAGTCAATATGGAGCAGAAGGTATGGCAGAAGAGGGTTATAACTATGCTGACATTTTGAAATATTATTATAGTGGTATATCAATAAAAAAAATGGAAAATTAGAGTATATATTTTTATTTTTAGGAAACAATTATATTAGAGGTGAGAATATGAAAAGTAGAAGAATTAAACCATTTTTAATGCCTGCGATATATGGAGGATTAGTATTAATATTTTTAGTTAGTATGTATTTTGCTCAAGATTTTTTATCTAAGCGTCTCTTTACTAAAGAAGAAGAAACTAATTATGTCGATGGAGAGATTACAGAGGATAATAATGAACTTCCAGTAGTTAGTACTCCGATTAAAA
>CANQKK010000003.1 GCA_947624475.1 uncultured Bacilli bacterium | reverse complement strand
TCTATTACTAATTTTCCTTTATCTTTTACATAACCATAAATATTCGAGCATCCTAGTACCACCCCATTATCAATACTTCGTCTCATCCCAAACGAAACTCTTTCAGATAATCTTCTAACTTCATCTTGAGCAATAGAAGACATCATTGTAAGTCGAAGTTCCGAATCAGGTAATATTGTATTTATATTATCATTTAGGAAATATACACCAACACCATTAGATAAAAGTTCTTGTGTATACATAATACTATCTAATGTACTTCTTGAAAATCTTGATATTTCCTTTGTTAGTATCAAATCAAATTTATGTCTTTTGGCATCATCAATCATTCTTAAAAATTCTTCACGTTTTTTAACTTGTGTTCCACTTATTCCTTCATCTATATATGAACCAATAAACTCCCAGTTAGGAACTTTATTTATATAATCATTAAAGAAAGATATTTGTGTTTGTAGAGAATGTAATTGTTCATCTTTATCAGTTGACACTCTTGCATAAAAACATACTCTTAAATTTAATTCTTGTAATGAAGCGCCTTTCATAATATTATTCCTAACTGTATATAAGTCCATAACAACACCCCCTAAGTTAATAATTTATAATTATTTAAATCATTTATATATTCATCATTAATTTTATTTTTTTCTAATTCTTGTTTTTTCATAAATCTATTAATACAAAAGTTATACATTCCATCATCAATAGTATTTTCTCTTTTCAAATATTCAAGTAATTTAATACTTGTTTCTATTTCAATAATTTTAGATGTAACCTTATTTATATTTTCCATATACTTTGTCCTTTCTTTTAAGTTTATTTTTATAAAACAAAAAAAGAACTTACGGCTTTAAGTTCTACAAAAAATTTAAATACCTCAAGAGGACAAAATTACTTTAAATCATCATTTGAAATAAATTGAGGTTTCAAATAACAATTTAGTTTTTAATACTCCATCTTTCATATAATTCAAACTCCTATCAATTAAATAGTTATTAATTCTTTTTCTAATATTTCAATTATTTGTTTTATTGCATCAATGGTATCTTTAAATGCTATTTCTTTTGCATATAAATTCTTCAAAACATATTTCTTCCATAAATTGTTCATATTACTATCATCACTTAAATCTTTAATAACTTCATTACATTGTTCTATATCAATATTTGTTTCTCTTCTTTCAAAAGTGTTTTTTATTGCTTTAATTAAATTATCTTTACTTAATTCTTTCATCTTTGTATTAATTAATATATAAACATCATAAAAATCTTTTAATCTAGTATTTAAGAGTCCTCTAGTAACAATAGTTTGAAATTTCTCAGCTAATACTGTCTCAAGTGTGTATGACATTATAGAGATCTTTTTATCTTCAAAAATAGAATTATAATTATAATTCATTTCTCTTGGTGTAATAACATCACCTGTTGTTAATTCGACAGTAATATAGGTTTTATTATTATCTAGCTTAGATAAAATATTTAATCTAAAACCTCGATACTCATCTTCTAATCTAATATCTTTAATAGATATAATTTGAAATGATACACCATCATCTATATTTATATTAAGTATTTCATTAAATAATTTTTCTACATCTTTTTTGTAAGAGATATACCCTTTAAAGTTACATCCATATCTTTAGTAGTTCTCTCGTCATTTCCAATAATAGAAGTAAGTAATAAACCACCTTTTAATATTATTTGGTCTTTATAATTACTTATAGATATTCTTTCTAAAATTCTTTCAAAGTAAAATAATTGATAAAACTTTTGTGAGATATCACTATTACCATGTGCTTTTTTAGATATAATATTTCTTAGTTTGTCAGAATTCATTATAGTAACACCTCCATGTATTCAAGAACTTTTTTATCAATATTTAATTTTTTTGCATATTTCATTAGTTTTAATAAATCTTTATCTTTTCTTTCAGCATACCACTTTAATGCTTTCGTAAAAATTTCTTTATCCATATGATTTCTATATTTAACTATATCACAAATAGTTCTTTCTAAATCATAAGTTCTAAGTTTCATTCCAAAAGGAGATTCAACAGTAGTTAAACCTAGTTCCAAAAACTCTTTTTTTACATAATGTAATTGAACATTTTTATCTTTACTTAAACTACCATTATATCCAACTGGTACAGTCATATCAAAATAAAGTGGTGTTCTATCAGATAAGTCATAAAAATAAAGTGCTGTAGAATGTGAAAAAACACAATTTTTAGATTTTAATTGATATTTATAATAATCATCGCAAAAAGAATTAGTAATTGCATAATATCCTCTTGTAATTCGTTCTAATTTATTTTGTTCGACTAATCTTGTCAATTCTATAGTATTAATATTTGCCTTTTTAACTTGTTTTGTCGTAACATATCCATTATTTTCATTTGCCATTTTAATAATTTTTTCTGCATTAGTCATAGTATCACTTTCCTTCATATTAATTTTATCATTTATCTAAAGCTAAGTAAATATATTTTGTTGCTTTTTTACTTATTTTTTTATTTTTTTGCGTTTTTTTACAACATTATATAAAACAAAAAAGCAGACTATATCCACCTACTCTTTCAGCATCTACGAATTAAGTTTATATTTCTACAAAACAATTATAATTAAATAAAACATCATACTTTTTTGTATATTTACTAATCATTTTTCTAGTAATAGTAAAAGTATCATTTATTAGACAACAAGGTGAAGAGCAGTAACACTAACCCCCTGTCCAAAAGAAGTAGTAGCAAGTTCTACCGGGCCTACATTAGAAAGAGAAAACAAAATACCCGATGCCTCTCCATTTAAATCAATTCCCGTCTTTTTTCCATAACCAAATTTATTTATATAATCAAAAAGTTTTTCTTTCCCAAGTCTTCTTCCAAGTTCAACGAATCCAGGATTACAAGAGTTTTGTACGACCTCCAAAAAAGTTTGACTACCATGTCCTCCTGCTTTCCAACATTTAATTCTCGCTCCATCGACATTGACAGATCCTCCATCATAAAAAGAATCTTTAATTAAATCGACCTTTCCCTCATTTACAGCGGCACTTAAAGTCAATATTTTGAAAGTACTTCCCGGTTCATAACTAGCCCATATTGCCATATTACGATTAATTGTCTCCGTATTATAATCTTGATAATTATTTGGATTAAAGTTTGGTCTCGAACTCATACCTAAAATCTCACCGGTCTTTGGATTCATCGCAATTGCCCAAGCACCTTCAGGATTATACTTAGTAACAACATTACTAAGTTCTCTCTCAATTGAAGATTGAATAGCATAATTCACAGTCAAATAAATATCGAGTCCATCTTCTGGTTCTACATATACCGAATTTCTCTCCAAATTATTTCCCTTAGCATCAGAAAAATACTGAATTGACCCGTACTCTCCTGTCAAATATTTATCATATTCGAGTTCCAAACCACTGAGTCCTTGATTATCAATACCTACATAACCAAGCACATGAGATAGCATCTCATTATGTGGGTAATGTCTCTTAGACTCCTTGAGTAAATATACCCCATCAAAATTTAAAGCCTCTATCTTATCGGCCGTTTCATAAGATAATCTTCTACCCTCAGGATGAACTCTCTCCATCATCGACTTCTTATATAGATGTTCTTCAATTAACTTCTTATCAACTCCAAGTATCTCACTTATTTTACTGGCAACTAAATCCTTATCTTTAATCTGATTAGGAATAAATACGAGCGATGTCGTCGTTAAATTACCCGCAACTACTTCTCCATCAACCGTAAAGATCTTTCCCCTATCGGCCTCGATTGGTAAATTTCTACTCCACAAATTACTAGCTAAACTATTAAGTTTATCATATTCAATAACCTCAATATAAAATACTTTAAATATAATCAAAAAAAACAAAACAAAAATAACTAAAAGTACTATTTTTATTCTCTTATGAATATTTTTCGTAAACATATTTTCACCTATTACAAAATATTCATCTTTAAAGATATTAATTACACACAAATAATATTGATAAAAAATTATCCCTTTGATATACTTATAATAGAAAGGAAGTGAATTTATGGCCAGTATCATATTTGTATTTACAATTTTAATCATATCAGTAATATGCCTAACTCTAACAATATTATACCTAATAGGACTTTGGAAATTATTTCAAAAAGCCGGTAAAAACGGATGGGAAGCCATCGTACCATTTTACAATAGTTGGACCTTAATAGAAGTATCTGGACTCAATTGGTGGTACTTTTTAATTCTAATATCTATTAGTATAATTAATCTGCTAAAATTATTTATGATTTACATTCTAAAAACTAATTTAATCTTCTTAAATATATTGACAATAATTGCTAGTCTTGCCAATTTCGCAGTATTATTTTTTATCTTTTACAATTTAGGTAAAAAATTTCACAAAGAACCAATTGGTTTTGGCGTTTTAGGTCTTTTCTTTTCCAGTATTGTCGTTATGATCGCAGGCTTTTCTAATAATTACAAATTTGATGATAATGTTACCGTAAGTAAAAATGGTCCCATTGACGATGCTAATAGAAATACTAATAACAATTCAGAACCAGAAAGATACTGTCTCGGCTGTGGTCAAAAATTAAAACCAGATATCAAATTCTGTGAAAACTGTGGAAAAAAAGTCGAATAAATTTAGTTTAACAAATTAAATTTACAAAAAAAGAAAGTATACCTAAAAAGTTTACTTCCTTTTTAATTTTATTAATTGTTCATTTGTTTAGCAACTTCATCGGCAAAATTTTCTTCTCTTTTTTCCATTCCTTCGCCAACTTCGTATCTTACGAAAGATAATACTTTCATATTTTTGCTTTCGACATATTTAGACACTTTCATCTTGTTTTCCTTAACAAATCCCTGATCTAGTAAACATACTTCTTCATAGAATTTATTTAATCTTCCATTAACAATCATTGGAAGTTTATTAGAATCCAATCCTTCATTCTCTGCTTGTTCAGTAAGAATTTGTCTCTCTTTCTCAACCTTATCTTCAGGAACAGAATCTTTATCTAAATAAAGTGGTTTCATAGCGGCTATTTGCATTGCTACATCTTTAGCTACTTCCTCATCATTACCTTCTAAGACCGTTAAAGCAACTATCTTACCACCCATATGAGAATAAACACCAAATACTTCTGTATCTTTTTTACTTACTACTTCAAATCTTCTAAAAGATAATTTTTCTCCGATAGTAGCAGTTTTCTGTGTAATTAACTCTTCGATACTAGTACCATCTATCTCTAAAGCATTAGCATCTTCCAAAGATTTAACATCAGAACTTAAAATAGTCTTAGCAATAGATTCAACTAGAGAAGTAAACTCTGGATTCTTAGCCACGAAATCCGTCTCCGAATTAACTTCCACAATAGCGGCCTTATTACCATCTACGATTGCCATAGCAAGTCCTTCGGCTGCTATTCTTGTTTGCTTTTTTAAAGCCTTTGATATACCTTTTTCGCGAAGCCAAGTTACAGCCTCGTCGATATCACCATTAGTTTCGGTAAGTGCCTTCTTACAATCTAGCATTCCTGCTCCAGTTAATTCTCTAAGTTCCTTAACCATATTTGCAGTAATCATATTTATCCTCCTTATTTTAAACTTTCAATTAATTCATCTTTTTTCATCTTAGAGTAACCTTTAACTTCTTTCTTCTTAGCAAGTTCTCTAAGTTCAGCGACAGTCAAAACACTCAAATCTAATTCTGGCTTTTCTTCTTTAACCCCTTCTGTCACTTGTTTTTCTTCTTTTACTTCTTTTTTCTCTTTCTTAACATTATTTTTTTCTTTTGCTGACTTTCTATCATCTTCACTTACATAATCGACTAAAGTTCCACCATTAGCTTCGACGATAGCATTAGTAAGAGCACCAAGCACAACCTTAATACTTCTAACCGCATCGTCATTTCCTGGAAGTACATAATCAACATCATCTGGATCACAGTTTGTATCAATTAATCCAAATACAGGAATACCAAGTTTTCTTGCTTCTCTAATAGCATTATATTCTTTTGTCGAATCGACAATTATAATTGCCTGAGGTAACTTAGTCATCTCTCTAATTCCACATAAGTTCTTATTTAACTTTTCATATTCCTTTCTAAGTCCTACTACTTCCTTCTTCGGCAACTTATCAAATGTACCATCACTTTCCATCTTTTCGATTTCCTCAAGACGATTAACCCTTCTTCTAATTGTCCTAAAATTAGTTAAAGTTCCACCTAACCATCTTTCTGTTACATAGTACATTCCAGTTCTTTCGGCTTCTTCTTTGCAAACTTCTTGAGCTTGTTTTTTCGTTCCAACATATAGAACTTTTCCACCATCACTTGCTATTTTATTAAGTGCAGTGTAAGCCTCCTCTAATTTTTCAACCGTCTTTTGTAAGTCGATAATATAAATATCATCTCTCGAGTTATAAATATACTCTTTCATTTTTGGATTCCATCTCTTAGTCTGATGACCAAAATGAACTCCAGCTTCTAGCAAATAGCTCATTGATACTACTGCCATATTATCATTCTCCTTTCGTTTTGCTTCCAAGTATCTCCTCTTTAATATCCACCAAATAGGCACTCGGATAATTAAATCAACACTTGTGTATATTTCTTTGAAAAGCCATGTATATATTACCATATTATATGAAATAAGTAAATAGTTTTTTAACTAGTTTTTAAATGTTTTACCCTAAATAATCAAAGACTAAGTATCTCTACTTAATCTTTCTTGCTTCTAAATAATATCTCTTATCGTAACTGTGTCCCATCGAAAAAGTTTTTCTCGGAAGAGCACCATCTAATATAACCGTTTTAAACAGTTCACTCTTTGGCATCACCTTAAATAAAATAGCAACATTTCCATCTTCCATTCCCATCTTCTTTGTAGTATCGTCTCCGTGAATATAATCAATTTTACCCTTATTATCTTTCAAATAATCATCTAAAAACATCTGAATAGAACCAACTGCAATATTAGATTTAGGATTTGTTATATAAAGTTTCTTATCCATATTTTTAGTTACGAGTTCAAACTCCTGTCCTATTCCATCTTCATTAATATCATAATACTTATATAATTCTTCTATTAACTTTTCCGAATCAGTATCAAAAATAACTCTATGTATTGGCTCAAACTCAAGTGCCGGACTATGTAAATTTACCAATTCAACTAACGCATATCTCGATGGATGACTCAAATATTCCTCTCTATCTAACGACTTCTTCAAATTCTCATAATTTGCCTTAGCAGTAGCAAGCGAGTGATTGCCATCTCCCATTGCAAATAAAAGAACACCTTTATCCTTAACATCATATTTTTTCTCAAAATAATCTTTATCAGCTAACCTTTCTAATCCCTCTTCTACTCTCTTCATTGCTTCTTCACCTAGTTTATAACCTCTAATATGTCCTCCATTTTCCATAAGGTCAAAGTCGTAAACCATATCCTCATAACCAACTTCATTTTTAAGATTTTCAATTATTTCCATTTTTTCATCATCTATCAAAATCATAATATGAGGAAGTTCTAATAGAGCATTTTCTCTTACCTTGAGTCTTGGTGGTATCCTCTCTATTACCGTCTTTTCTGTCGCCCTAATAAGACTTTGTGATTCTTTTTCATAAGAATAATCTTCTAAATCGACCATTCCAATAAGACCCTCTCTTACTCTACCATCACTTTGTGTTCTCTCTAAATAAATCATTTCATCATTTAGTTCCTCAAAAAGATCACTATCAATATATTCTTTCATTTGATTATTAATCTTTTCAATTCGCGAACCAACATCATCTTCTTCTAAAAATATCTCTGGAAGTGTTATTCTAAGAGTAGATGGACTATCTCCAACTATTTCCTCTACTTCTTTCCAATATTCTGGCTCACTAGTATACTGATCACATGCTACAACACTCCATTTTTTCATATCAACATTCTTAGGAATTAAAATATTTGCTTTTTTAAATGGTACCATAATATCATCTCCTCTTTTTTAACCATATCTTAACAAATTTTTAATAAACACAAATTAACTATTTATAATGTTTCGTATAACTTCTCTCTCGTCAAAATGAACTTTCTCTCCATTTTTATCTAGATAAGTCTCATGCCCTTTACCAAGTAAAAGAATAATATCTCCCTCTTCAGCATTATCAAGAGCATATCTAATAGCCTCTATTCTATCCGCTATCTTAATATACTTTCCATTAGTCCTTTTAATACCCGTCTCAATATCAGCCATAATATCATTAACATCTTCAAATCGTGAATTATCTTCTGTTATAATAGTCAAATCCGAATACTTCCCCGATACTTCGCCCATATCGAATCTTCTATCCCTACTTCTATTGCCACCTGCTCCAAACAAACTGACAATCTTCTTAGGATTATAAGCCTTTATCGTTCTTAGAATATTATCCATCGATACTCCATTATGCGCATAATCAATAATTACTGTATATTTATTTGATACTGGAACTATCTCCACTCTTCCTTTTACGGCAACTTTTGAAATAGCCTTTTTTATATTATCCATCTTACAGCCCAATAGATAACCTGCCATAATAGAACAAACTCCGTTATAGGCCGAAAACTCTCCTGGCGTATTGACAAGAAACTCATCATCTATAATTCCCCTCGTCTTAACAGAAACCCCTATAAAATTATTTTCTCTAAGTAACTTAATATCATCTATCTTTAAATCAGCCTCACTCTTAGTACCAAAAGTATTTATACTACAAGTACAATTCCTAGTCATATCATCATAGTGTTCGTCATCGATATTAAATATTCCCTTTTTACATTGTCTAAATAAGAGACTCTTAGAATAAATATAATCCTCCATATCAGAGTGTTCTCCCTCCCCAATATGATCTCTAGTTAGATTAGTAAAAATTCCATAATCAAATTCCATCTTATCGACGCGTCCTACTTTGAGAGCCTGTGATGACACTTCCATAATTACATATTGAATACCAGCATCGACCATCTCTCGTAAATACTTTTGAATTTCGTAAGATTCCGGCGTCGTATTAACAGTTTCATAGTGCTTATCATCATAAAATATTCCCATTGTTCCAATAATACCCGCTCTTTTACCATCTTCTTCTAAAATATTTTTGATCATCCATGAAATAGTAGTCTTCCCCTTAGTTCCTGTAATTGCCAAAGTAGTAAGTTCTTCATAAGGCTTTCTAAAAAAGTTAATCGAAATATCCGATAAAATTCTTCTCGTATCAGATACCTTAATCACTATAACATCACTTTGCACATCGACATCTCGCTCTACGGCAATAGCAGAAGCACCATTAGATATAGCATTATCAATATAATCATGACCATCACTATTTTGACCTACCAAAGCAACAAATAAGTCTCCATCACTTACTTTTCTCGAATCATATGCAATACCACTTACATTAATATCTACGTCTCCCTTTAACACTTCGTATAAAGTACCCTCTAAAACATCTTTAAGTAGCATACTTACACCCTCTCTCAATACTATTATATAATATAAAAGACAATTAGCAAATAACAAAAAGAACATTTTTAACAAAAAAGAGACCTCAAAATACATTTTTAAGACCTCAAAATCAAAATCAATGGCACTTTAACTATTATTAAAGCATTTATTATTAAATTTTAATACCCTCTACTTTTAACTCATCTTCAAATATTTCTTTAAATCGTACAATTTCTTTTGCTATAACATCAGGATATACCGCCTTTGTAGTTCTGATAGCATCATAAATATTTTTAAAATTAACTGTCTTTCTATTTTCATATATAGCATTTGAAAAACATTGTCTAAGTATTACCAAAGCAATATCAGGATATCGCGAAGATATTTCATAAACTCTTTTAAACTCCGATGTCATACCCACGATAAATTTCATTATTTTTTCTTTAATAAAGTCAGTGTATGGAAGAATTGCTCCCGTTTGTTTTTCTAGTTTAGGAAGCGTCTTAAGAAGAATCTCTACCGTCATTTCTTCCGTCGGCTCCGATACGTCGACCTTTTCAAATCTTCTCAAGAAAGCCTTATCTCTCATAATATACAATTCATATTCATACGTAGTAGTAGCACCGATCATCTTAATTGTTCCCCTACTTAGTCCTTCTTTAAACATATTAGCAAGATCAAGTGCTCCCTGAGCATCATTACCTATCAAAGTATGAATCTCATCGATAAAGAGAATAACTTTCTCTCTTTTTTTTAATTCTTCGACCAACTTGAGAACACGATTTTCCTCTCCATTACTATTAACTAATGCCGTCGTATTTACCCTATATATAGTATATCCCTTTAAAGCCTCCGGAACTTCATTTCTTTGTATTCTATATGCTAACCCTTCGACAATAGCAGTTTTACCAATACCTGGTTTACCAACTAAAACGGCCGATTTCTCTGGTGTCAAGAGAACCAAAATCAATTTCTTAATTTCATCATCTCTAGCAATAGCGGGATTAGTAATATACGTAACATCAGTTAAATTATCTGCAAATCTATCCAATATTGAATAATCCATTCTATCCCTCCAATCAATATAAGTTCTCTATCTTTTTAATAATATCCTCATTGTTGATATCTTTTATAACACTTTCGAGTATTTTCCTCTTTTTATATAATTCTAATTTTTCCTCATAAAACATAAGTTTATCTTCACTATTTTTAATATTCTTATGAATAGCATTTCTACTTAAACCAGTATTCTCACTTATCTCGCCAAGTGACAAATTATTAAAATAATAGTCTTCAAAAAATTGTCTTTGCCTATCTGTCAAAAGTTCTCCATAAAAATCATAGAGCATTACTAAATAATTAACTTCTTCCATTAGTAAACCTTAATCAAAGTAAAGATAACTTCTATCACGATGAGTAATACCCCCAACGAGAACAAAATATATACCATCTTCTTCTTACTCTCATTCTCAATATAATAGTAACATATACAAAATAATAACATTGCAAAAGAAATTAGAGCAGCAGGAATAAATACTTCATCAGTAATAGCAAAAAACAAAAGAATTAAAAATATCACTCCAATAACAGAAGTAACGACAATTTCCACCTTGCGCATCTTACCAGAATCTACTACTTTATATTTATCTTCTTGCTTCTTTTTCCGTGCTACCGCACTATTTTTTGATTTGACATCCTTTTTACTATCGGACTTACTTTCACTATTTTTTTTACTACTAGAACCTTTTTCTTTCTCCAAATCATCTTTTTTCTGAATCTTTACTTCTTTCTTTTCTTTTTTCATAATCGTATCCCTTTCTATAAATCTTTAAATAATCCATAAATATATTTTTCAATATCAAATGGTTCTAAATCTTCTTCTCTCTCACCTAGTCCAACAAATTTAACCGGTATATTAACTTCTTCACGGATAGCAAGGACAATTCCACCTTTAGCGGTACCATCTAACTTTGTCAAAATTATTCCCGTAACATTGGTTACCTCATTAAAAGCCTTTGCCTGAGCAATTCCATTTTGCCCCGTTGTCGCATCGATAACTAGCATTGTCTCATGAGGAGCATCAGGTATTAATTTTTTAATAACGTTGTTTATTTTACCAAGTTCATTCATCAAATTAACTTTATTTTGTAGTCTACCTGCCGTATCGACGAGAACAGCATCGTATCCCTCTTTTAGAGCAAGATTTATACCATCGTATACAGTAGCGGAAGGATCTTTAGAAGAAGTACTAACTACGGGAACATCTATTTTTTCTCCCCATTTATTTATCTGTTCGATTGCTCCCGCTCTAAAAGTATCGCCAGCAACAAGTAATACCCTTTTCCCCTCTTTTTTCATTTTACTAGCAATTTTACCGATACTAGTCGTCTTTCCAACACCATTTACTCCAATAAATAAAATAACCGTAGGTCCTTTTTCACTATATTTTATCTTACTATCTAAAATACCACTATCGACGTACATTATGAGAAGCTCATCGACAATAATCTCTTTCAAAGTATCAGTATCTTTTATTTTTTCTTCTTTAACTCTCGTTCTAAGTTTATCGACAAACTTCATAACCGTATTGACACCAATATCTGCCATAATAAGGATATTTTCCAATTCTTCAAAATAATCCTCATCGATATTTCGATATTTTCGAGACAAGTTACTTATCTCAGTTGCAAATTCCCTTCTCGTCTTAGTAAGACCCTTATCATACTTTTCAGCCTCTTTATCTTTACTGAAAGCATTTTTTATCTTACTGAATAATCCCATAAAACCTCCTTATCAAATCTATCTTTACCTAACTAATTTTCGTACTTTTTTACCACTCATCTGCAAATAAATAAACTCTGATTTTAAACGATTCATCAACAACATATAAGGATTTTCTTCTAAGTTTTTATCTGCCACTAATTTTTCTTCCGCGGTAATAACATCGTCATCTAAAAGTGTCATGCACCCACATTTTGGACAAATCGAATAATACTGCGTCAAATCATCGCCAAAATAATCGACTCCCAAAATTTTATAGATATTATTAGGCTCAAGTAAGAAATTTTCTCCACAACTATATCCTCTTTCTTCTCCATACAAACCGATAAATCTATCATCAAAAGTACATTTAACAATCTTTTCACTACTACTCATTTTTACACAACCTTTACTATTAAAGTATAACATCTTTACTAGTAAAAGTAAAGAAAAAAGAAACTATTTTGCTTCTTCTGAAGCTCTCGTTTCTCTTATTACTGTAACCTTAATTGTTCCCGGATACTTAAGTTCATTTTCAATTTTCTCTTTGATTTCTCTCGCTATCTGATGAGCAGTTAAATCATCTACTTCTTCCGGTTTTACCATAACTCTAAGTTCTCTTCCTGCTTGAACCGCATAAGCCTTATCAACTCCCGAAATCCCATTTCCTATTTCTTCGAGTTGTTCGAGTCTCTGAATATAGTTTTCTGAAGAGTCATTTCTAGCCCCTGGTCTCGAAGCCGAAATAGTATCCGCAATTGCAACTATTGAAGAAATAACACTAGTAGGTTCGGTATCCCCATGATGTGATGCAATAGCATTGATAACAACTTCATCTTCACCATATTTTTTAGCCAAATCGACACCTATCTTAACATGGCTACCTTCCATCTCAAAATCAATTGCTTTTCCAATATCGTGAAGAAGTCCCGCTCTCTTAGCAAGATTTACATTTTCTCCAAGTTCTGAAGCGAGAATACCCGCTAAATTAGCAACTTCCATCGAATGATTTAGAGCATTTTGACCATAACTACTTCTAAAATGTAACTTACCGACAATTTCGACAAGTTCAGGGTCCATTCTCGATAGTCCAAGTTCGTATATAGCATTTTTACCATATTCTTTGATAGTCTGCTTAACATCGGCACAAGTCTTAGCATATAACTCTTCTATTCTAGCAGGATGAATTCTTCCATCTTTAATAAGAGTCTCTAAAGTAAGTCTTGCAATTTCTCTTCGCAAAGGATCAAAACTAGAAATAACAATAGCCTCTGGAGTATCGTCGATAATCAAATCAACTCCCGTAACCGACTCTATTGTCCTAATATTTCTTCCTTCTCTACCAATTAATCTACCCTTCATTTCATCATTAGGAAGAGCAATAACTGATACCGTCTGCTCACTAGTTATATCGGCAGCATACTTTTGCATTGTTCCGACAAGTAATTCTTTCGATTTTTCCTGAACTTCAAGTTTAGCCTCTGCCTCCATCTCTTTGATATATGCTGCTATCTCTTTAGACATCTTCTCTTCGACCATTTTCATAATTGCATCTCTTGCCTGATCTTTGCTGTACTTACCTATCTTCTCTAATTCTTCAAGTTCTTTTTTCTTAAGTTCTTCCATTTCTTCTTTTGCTTCTTGAATTTTTTGTTGTTTTTCTAAAAGCCCATTTTCTCTCTCTTCGAGAGAATTTTCCCTATTTTGAAGTGCAAGATCTCTTCTATCAATATTATTTTCTCTCTGTAGAAGCCTCTCTTCCTGCTCCTTAACTTCTCGTTTTTTCTCTTTAATTTCTCTGTCGGCATCCATTTTTAATTTATGAATTTCCTCTTTAGTTTCAAATAGAGAATCTCTCTTAATTTTATCAGCATCTTTCTTAGCATTATCAACTATTGAATCAGCCTTTACTTGTTGATTCTTTTTCTTAATAAAATTAACAATAAATACTAAACCAAATCCCAATATTAATCCAAAAGCAAATAGTAAAATGGAGAAAAGCGTACCGTTCATTATATCGCCTCCATTCTTAATATATTTATAGAAAAAATTATTTAATTTTAATTTAAACTATACAAATCAATTGTATCTTAGAATTTTATCGTTGTCAAGTAATTTAACTGCAAAAACAATAGTCTAAAACAATAATTTTATATGACTTTTTTAGAAGTCAAATTGTCAAATCGATGTAAAATATCTTCTTAATATAGTAATAATTTTTGTTGTATGTTAAAATTAAGTCAAAGAGAGGAATAATATTATGAAAAAAGAAAAAGGAAAAAATATCTTGATAGGATTTTTAATAACTATCATTATCTTGCTCATTGTACTACTAGTATTAATTGTAACAGGAGTAGTAAATATTGATTCCATAATCAAAAATAATCAAGATAGCAATATGCCAAATATTAAAGAAAATTCAGTTCAAAAAGAAATATCAGATGAAGAGTTAAAGACGATAATTAATGAAGAACTATCTGTTCTCGGAGGCAAAACAAAATTATCAGACCTTACTAACCAAGAAAAATTATGGTTTTCATTTAGAAAAGTATTTGCTGACTACCCCGATAGTTTTGAAGCAAATAAATTAACAGATTACTTTGAAAGTACAAGTTTAAGTTCATTAGAAATGACACTCGAAGACATTGGATATTTTGGTTCTAGTAAAATTCAATATCTATATAATAAGGAAAACAATTCATATAAAATAAACCCTGAGTTTTCTGCCTCTAGCGTCAATACTGTCGAAACAGTTTATACCAAGATAGATAACATCACTAATAAAGATGGAAAATATACTGCTAAAGTAAGATATTTATGGTATTACATGGAACCTAGTAGTTTATACAACATCTATGGAAGTTACAATGATGCACTAAATAACACTAATAGTCTAACAAGTGAACCTGTCAATTTAGATTCTTTGACCGATGCTCAAAAAGAAGAATATTTAAATAACGACAATATAGAAACTTACAATTACATCTTTGAAAAAGAAAATGGTAAAATAAACATTGTTGATTTCTATGTTAGTTAATAAAATATTATCTCGTAAAAAAAAATAAGAGTTTTCAAATTCATTCTCTTATTTTTTTATTTATCTTATTTTTCCAAAAACCTCTTCGCAGTCCTAACCATCTGAGATGAATATCCCATTTCATTATCATACCAAGCAATAACCTTTACCATTTGACCTTCTTCTGTTTCTAATACTTTAGTTAAGGATAAATCGACAACTGCTCCATAAGTACTACCGATAACATCAGAAGATACAATTGGATCATAAGTAGCCTTTATAGTCTCGTTCATATTATTCATAAAGGTATCATTTATCTCTTTTTCCGATACTTTCTTCGATAAAATCAATGACAAATCGACAAGTGAACCATCTGGTACAGGAACTCTAAGGGCTCCTCCCGATAACTTACCATCTAATTTAGGAAGAACCTTTCCTATTGCACTAGCGGCTCCCGTCGAAGTAGGAATAATATTAATTGCACATGCCCTGCCTCTTCTCTCGCTTATACCTTTTTTATGAGCCACGTCGAGCGTAACCTGATCGTTAGTATAAGCGTGGACAGTCGTCATAAATCCCTTGCATACTCCAAAATTATCATCTAGTACTTTAAGTACTGGGGCAAGACAGTTCGTCGTACAAGAAGCCGCAGACAAAATCTTATCTTCCTCAGAAATAATATCATCATTGACGTTATAGACGACTGTTTTAACTTCTCCCTTACAAGGAGCACTGACAAGTACCCTTTTTGCTCCCGCTACAAGATGCTTCTTCGCTTCCTCTTCTTTAGTAAATTTACCAGTACACTCAAATACCAAATCAATTCCTAATTTTCCCCATGGTAATTTCTCTGGTTCCTTTTCAGCATAAATTTCTATCCTTCTTCCATTCACAATAATTGCATTATCATCAAAACTAATATCTCTATCATAATTACGATGATTACTATCATATTTAAGTAAATAAGCAAGTTCTTCGGGACTAGACAAATCGTTGATAGCAACGACATCAAAAAAATCTTCTTCCTCCATTAATCTAAATACTAGTCTTCCAATTCTACCAAAACCATTAATCGCTATTTTCATTTTTCACATTCCTCCTATCTAAAATTATATAATATAACCATTAAAAAATAAACATCTTTACAATAATTTTACACTTCACTTTGATGCAGAGTATTATTTATTCCCTCCGATATTACCTCCGACAATCTCTCTATCAAAAAATCAATTTCCTTAGGTGTAACAATAAAATTATAATTAAGCGAACTAAGTACTTCATATATGAGACTTTGTCTATCACTATCCGATAGTTCCCCAATAAGACCACTTAGTCTAGACTTCTCCTCTTTCGATAGTTCCCTATCTTTAATCTTATTCAAATAATTACTTCTTCCCAAACTAAGTTTATTCTTTCCTTGATTATCCTTAATATAAGATATATGCTTGAATAAATAATTAATTGTGTCATATACAATAATAGAGGACTCAACCACCGTTGGAACTCCAATAGCAATAACCGGAATACCTATCGTATCCTTACTTATTTCCTTTCGCATATTACCAACACCACTTCCCGGATGAATCCCAGTATCTGTAATTTGTATGCTCTTATTAATTCTATCTATCGAAGAGGCTGCAAGTGCATCTATTATTATTAAAAAAGAAGGTTTGATCCTATCGATCAGCGAAGATATAATATCAAATGTTTCAATACCGGTATTAGCCATAACTCCCGGACTAATTGAAGAGACACATCTAACACCATTTTCTACCTTTTCGTGCAAAACAAACAAATACCTCGTAACGACGATATTAGATATCGCTTTAGGTCCGAGACTATCAGGAGTACTCTTATCATTTCCCAGTCCTATTATCAAAGAAGAATCTTCCTCTTTAATACCAATACTATCCATAATTTCTCTAAGTTCTTCCGAAAAAACCTCCGTAACCTTATTTTTATTCGAAGTATCAGTAACATCATCAAACTCAATTGTCACATACTTACCTTCCTTCTTTGAAAGAAGTTCCCCATTTTTCCTATCAATATCAATCTTAGTAACACTTACCTTCCCGTAATTATCGACCTTTTTTTCAACATCGACCTTTTTATCTTCAATTGTATCTAGTATCAAATCCGTCCTAATTCCATAATTTTTTAAATCTATTTCATGACCCATCATTATCACCATTAATATTTTTCGCAAAAAATAGCGAAAATATTTGCTTTTTTACCATTTTTTTGATAAAATTATAATTAGTTTTGGAAGGAGATGAATTTTATGGCAAATGTTAAAAACGCAAAGAAAAAAATTAAACAAATTAAAAAAGCAACTTTAGCTCATCAACAATTAAAATCGACTGTTAAAAATGCTATTAAAAATACAGATAAATCAGTAGCAGCGGGAAACAGAGAAGAAGCAGAAAAAAATTTAAAATTAGCCATTAAGTCTTTAGATAACGCTAGGGTTAAAGGTTTAGTTCATAGAAACAAAGTTGATCGAGAAAAATCAAGATTAACTAAAAAAGTAAATACTATGGAAGTAAAGTAATTACTTTTTTATTTATGGAAAATCTCACATAATATTACTCAAAAAAGGCACTTTTTTTTAAAAGTGTCTTTTTTATATTAAAAATCACTTACTATTAATCATCTTAATAGCCTCTTCTAATAATTTAGATAAATTATTACTAACTTCTCTTTTTGTCTCGAGAGTATATAACCAATCTAAATAATCATTCTCCGAAGAATTATCCGGTCTTCCATATAGCACTTTATTACCATTCTTAGAAATCCAATAACCAAACTCGATATTTGTCGTAAATCCAGGTAACTTCTTCAAATCTCTAGGTACCCAAAATACTATAACGTCCGCTCTTTCAAGAGCCTCTCTTTCCCACCAAACTTGTTTATTATAGTAAGAATTTTCATAATCAAAACCATCTTCTGGAACGTATACTGTTCCATCAAAACCTAATTTTTCTAATATTTCTAAAGCCTCATTCCGCCACGTTTTTACATTGACTTCTCTCGGAACAGGACCCGCTAGAAAAATCGATTTCTTATCATTTACAACTTCCTCATTAGGATAATTAACTCGCATTACTTAACTCCTCCTATAATAATTATACTATACATATCTATAATTTTAAATAAAATATTTCATTAATCATATCAATAAAAATTACTTATTACCAAAAGAGCAATTTTAAAATAACAAAAAAAATAGAAGAGAAAATTAATTCTCCTCCTACATCATATTTTCTAGGTCATCTATGGCTTTTGTTTTAGCAGAGTTCATTTTTCTAACCCATTTTTTCATATTACCATTTTTTATATTGTGGTATAGTGTGGCACTACCTACACCCATACCAATTCCTATTAAAGCCATACCCATCTTGGATTTCATTATTATACCTCCTTAAAATATGACAGTATCAAACATAAATAATTTGATACAATAATAGTATTGACTGGAGGTATTTTTTTATACATTATATTTATCAATAATTATATCCTTAAGAGTCGTCTTTCTATTATCGACATAATCATTATTTATTCCATACATAAAAGAATTAGCATCACCCACTATAATAAGACTCTTCTTTGCTCTCGTAACTCCCGTATAGACAAGTTTATTATAGAGCATTCTTTTAAAAGAAGGAGTAATTGGCATAATCACAGTATTAAATTCACTACCCTGAGCCTTATGAATACTAATTGCATATCCATGTCTAAAATTAATAAACTTCTCTGGTGTATAACTAACTACATTTCCATCATAATTAATATTAATCTGATTAGTAACTTTCTTTCCACTCGATATAATAATATCATCAATATAACCAATATCTCCATTATAGATATTATTATCCGGATCATTTACCAGTTGCAATACTTTATCTCCTACTCGGTAAGTTACATCCCTTACATTTATTTCTTTTTTAATATCACTTTTTGGATTAAATAACTGCTGGAGCATAATATTCAAATTATCTATTCCATTAAGAGACTTATACATTGGAGCAAGAACTTGCACTTCCCTATCAGTAAGCCCTTTCTTTATCGCCTTATCAATTACTTCTCTGATAATATTAATCGTATTATCATTATCACCATTTATAAATAGATAATCTTCCTTTTTCAAAAACAGATCTTCACTGATATTTTTCTCTTTAATATCATAAGCTAAATTCAAAATATAAGAGCCCTCTGTCTGTCTATATATCTGATTTAACCTAATAACCGGAAGACAGTCACTATCTATCAAATCCTTAAGTATTTGACCTTCCGATACACTAGGTAACTGATAATAATCACCAACTAAAATAAGTTTTGCACTTCTTCTAATTCCTTTAAGTAGTGCCTCCATAAGGAGAGTATCTATCATACTAACCTCATCTACTATTATATATTTTTCTCCATTTGGAGAATATTCATCAACCTCAAAAGTATTTGTATCTTTGTCCCATCCCAAATATTTATGAATAGTAAAAGCAGGTACTCCCGTCGTCTCCATCATCTTTTTCGCTGCTCTCCCCGTCGGAGCAAGAAGAGCAATATCGCGCGTCTTAAGTTTTTTCTCTTCCATAATAATTTTTACAATAGCCTTAATAATTGTCGTTTTACCTGTTCCTGGTCCTCCAGTAATTATCGTAATATTATTATTAACTCCCGCATATATAGCCTTCTTTTGCACATCATCATAACAAATATTATTAAAAATACTATTATCCACATACTTACTTATATCAGTATTCCCAGTAATTACCATATCATTCAAAAAACAAAGTCTCTCCGCTATATAAATTTCAGCATCATAAAACTTTTTTAAATAATATCTCTTATCAGTAACAATTATTTTCTTCTCCTTGACAAGTTTCATCATCAAATAATCAAATTTCTCCGGTGTTATACTGACATAACTAGAAACATTAAAAGATATCTCTTCCACTGTTAAATAAGTATCCCCATTATTAAAACACAAATTTTTCATAACATAGATAATAAGCGCTTTAACTCTTCTATCATCATCCTCATCTATTCCCATTGAAAGAGCAATATCATCTATCTTTGTAAAAGCCATCTCATCAGTATCGATAAGTTCATATATATTAGTATTAACCGTTTTCAAAATTTTATCATCATATCGATTTAAAAGACTTAGTGCCTCTTTCATATCAAAACCTAATTTCGTAAGTTCCAAAACAACATTCGAAGTATTTTGATAATCTTTTAAAACATCATAAATTCTATCTATTCTCTTTTCCGTAAGTCTAGGTATCATCTGAAGACAATTTTTATTTTCTAATATCTTATCTATCGTCTTATCATGAAACATATCGACAATTTTTTGAGCCGTCTTCTCTCCTATTGGAAACAAATCACTCGATAAAAAAGTTACCAACTCTTCTTCTTTAGTAGGAATAACAATTTCAAAAGAATCCGTAGCAAATTGAAGACCATACTTAGCATGATTTACCATCTTTCCATATAACGTATATTCTTTTCTTTCATCTAACACTGGAAGAATCCCTGTTACATTAATAATATCCTCTTTTAAATCAACATTATTATCTTTAACTCTAAATAAACATACCATATAACCATTCATTTCATTACGATATATTTCCTTATACAGTTTACCTCTAATATAACTCTTTTCTTCCATTTAATACCTACAACTCCTGTTCTCCATAATTATAACAATTAATAATTCCAAAGTAAAGAAAAATATCATAATGACTAAATTTTATTTATTTTTTATCTTAAAAATAGATATCTTTATTTCTAAAGATATCTATTCACTCTCTTAGTATTTATATTATTCTTACTATAATTATATATTAACCATTTATATAACTGTCGTCATATCTATAGTTTTATCCTACAAGTTGGAATGGATCTGTACTATTTCCTATATGACCACTTTGCATAGTTTGACTAGCACTCAAATATAAGGTAGGGTGGACCTCACACTCTCCATCGGGACATGAGTTAACGCCAACGTTAATTCCACCATATTCATAGACAACGAACGCATCGCCCTCGTAATTCGGGGTTAGTAACCATGAATCCTGGTCTAAAAAATAACCTAAATCTAAATAATCATTTGTTGCACAGTTATCATCAAATTCAAATAGCGATTCCGTACACTTTTCAAAATCTACTCCATATCCATAGTCACTTGGATACATTAATCCTATTTTTGCTGTTGTCTTCTCTAGATTATCAAAAAAATATGGTCCTATTCTTTCAAATTGATAAAATTTATCTGGGTATAGTTCGTAATATAAGTGGTAATCATCTTCAGTAATTCCTCCTAAGTACCATGTTGACTCTACTATCATATTTCTTGTGTTATTCTTTATTCCATTTGATGTGAAATCTCCTGTTTCGTTTAGATAGTCTTCATTTAATAATTTATTTAACGAGGCTTTTTCCCAGCTAACTTCACTTCCTCTATTCCATTTATATTTTCCTATTGATTCATCTTTTATTATTTTTACTCTTCCATCTGTAGTTACTCCTATTATTCGCCATTTCTCACATGTTTTATCATCTTGATTACCATAATCATCACAGTTA
>CANQKK010000002.1 GCA_947624475.1 uncultured Bacilli bacterium | reverse complement strand
TCTTTTAAATCATTAGTGGTATCTTTTATTTCTTTGGCTTTTTTGTATATTTCATCATCAAGCTGGGCTATTTTTTTATTTATGTATATTTCATCTTGGCGATTTCCACTTAATTTATTTTCTAGTTCATCTATTTTTTCTTCAAGAGAAGTAATTGTCTCTTTAATTATGGCAAGAGATTCTATTTTTTGTTTTAAATCTTGGTTGTCAAGTTGTCTCTTGGTAGCATTATTTATTTCAATATCGGAAATAACTTTATTATACCTCGCATTTTTATTGGACAATTCTTCTTCAGCAAGATTAATTTCTTGGGTAAGATCATTTATATTTTTTTTAAGTTCATTGTATTCGATATCTACTTTTTTATAATTTCGAGCTTTGGTAAGTAAAACAATTTCATTATAATTATGGTATACTTTCAAAAATTCTTTTAGAGCATGATGATTTTTTTCAAGATTTTCGATTTGCTCTTTGGTTTTATTCATTTCTTCAATAGCTTCTGATAATGGACGTAGATCATCTTCTGTTAATGGTTGTAAAACGGTATTTAAAACGTTTATTAAGTTTGTTGGTTTATAATCTTTGGATAGTTTATTACTACGAAGTTGAAGGAGTAGTTTGATAAATTCGTCATATGTATCTAGGTTGGGAAAGCCAAAAAGAAGGCGATTAACCATTTTTTTATATTCTTTTGTTGTATCGGTAAATTCATTTACGGTTCCAAGACGTGATTTTAATTCGTTTTTGGTAAGGGGCACTTTATTTACGGGATCTTTATAGAGAAAGAAATCTTTGCCAATTCTTTTTCCATCTTTTAGAGCAAAACCCCATGATTCGACTGGTCTTCCTTTACGGCCACGAAAGCCAAGACCGATAGTTAAATATCTATGTTCGTTATCGTTATATACTTCCATATATAAGTAAGAAATGGCTTCCTCTTTTTGGACTGATTCAGAGTCTCCAATTATATAGTCTTCGATTTTTCTTTCTTTAGAACCAAAAGGATCCAATCTATCAGGACTTTTATTACCATCTAATATTAGGGGAATAAAAGATTGCATCGTAACAGATTTTCCACTACCATTAGTTCCTCGTAAAATTAATTTTCCACCATAAAAGTCGTATTCTTCTTCGTCATAGAGCCAAAAATTTAACAAACCTATTTTATTTACTTTTAAATTACTCATTATAACTTCACATTCCTTTCACTTCGTTAAAGTATACATAGTTATGAAAATGATTATTTTGCAGACTAATCATTTCCAAATAAATTTAATTGCTCGTTAGCTTCTTTGGGAATATAGCCAACTAGTTTTGATATGCTTGGATATATTTTATAGTCAAGATTATCTTCTCTTAAAAAATCATACTCTTTCATATATGATATTACTTCTTTGATAAAATTATCGATAGGCATTTCGCGGTAATTTTTACTGAAATAAATATTGTATTCGCTTTTCACATCTTTTATTATGCGCGATAATTGTTCCCTTGTAATTAGGGCAATGCTATTTTTATCTAATTCAAAGTCCTTGTTATCTATTTTTTTTAAAAGATGATAATTTACTAAAAGAACAATATCGGAAATGGCTTTATTATTGGGAAAATCAAATTTTTCTTTTGTTTCATCATCGTATAATAAAATAGCCATACTTTTGGTAAGTTCTAAGTCAGAAAGGGTATATTTACTTAATTCGTTACTTATCACTGTTCGAAAACGTCTTAAATAATCTATTTCAAATTCGGTTAATTCTTCGGTATAACTACTTAATGAGAAAAGCAGGTTTCGATATACTTTATATCTTCTTACATCACCAATATTATCGTTTTGATTGGTAAATTCATCATTTACATAATCATTTATACTTTGATATTCGAGAATGTTATTTTTAAATTCCCGTACATAATAATTTGATATTCCTGTTGTTTCATATAAGGCTTCAGCTTTGATATCATCGGTAAAAGTTCGATCTTCTTCAATAGTTCGTATTATGCCTAATTCTTTTAAGTGATTTATGACATTGACAAGACACTTACGGTGGTGAAGTATATTCCAATTGGGAATGTTATTTAATTCTAAGGTTGTCATAGTATTACTTACAAAATCAATTAGGTTAGATAGGATAAATTGTTCTAGTTTGGGTTTGTCTTCGAGAAAAAGAAGGACGATGAATAGCATTGTATATTCTAAGGTATCTGTAAAAGAAGTTATTCCCATATATGATTTAGGAATAGCTGGTATTTTTTCTAATTTGATAAAGCGATTATTTACAATAAGACGACTTCCTAATTTATTTTGAATAAAATCTTTATAATAGTCTAATTTATTTTTTATATTAAAATAGGTTTCCGGATTTTGTTCTTTGACAACCCAATAATTATTTAACAAGTATTCTAATTCTTTAGTATTAATATCCATTAGATATCACCTTCAAATTCTATTTCAACACTATCCATAATGAATATTCCGTCTTCGGAAGTTATTTGGCATTTGCCATCTTTTTTAATAACTTTGTATGAAAGCCCAAATTCGGTTTCTTTTTGAGATGCAGATCCTAAAAGTTTCTGAATATATCTTCTTTCGACTTTTGATAGATTGATATTTTTATTAAGAATAATTTTTTTATCTTTGATAAGAGTTTTAAGGAGTTTTTTATTGGCTTCTTGAATTTGACGATATTCCTCTAAAAGTCTTCTTTTTTCTTCTGATTTGTCTTTAATAGGAACAATACTGTTTTTTTCTTTTTTGGTTTTAGCTCGTGATGAGAGAGCTATTTCAATTGGGGGAATATCATAAGTATTAATAATATTATCAGTATTTGATGTTGAATTTCCAACAAAGTGACGAACATTTTGAATGCCAAAAATAACCGATGAATAACGATGAGCTTCTTCAATATCAGATAATTTGTCAAATAGACGACAAAGATGCTTATATTCCTCTCGGCGATTAGTCATATTGCCACGAAGTTCAATAAGGGAATTTGCATATTTGGTTATCTTGACAATAATATTATTAGTGGTATCCATAAGTTTTTCACCTTCGCTAGGAGTAGTCGGCGCTCCTACAAACCATTTGAAGATGTTTTTGATTTTTCCATAGTTTACTTCTTTAAAATAATTAAAGTCAAACTCACCACCAATTATTTGTGATGTCTGATGATAGTTATTTAATTTATTTAGAAAACTATCAATCATTTCATCACTTATTTTAGAAATACTATCTTTAATATAATGGATATTTCTCTGATAACCTTTTATAAATTCTCGTAAATATTTGGTTATTTCACTTTTAAATTTTAAAAAGAGTATACTCTGTAATAGTTCTTCCGATTTTGGTTCATTAAATTTTTTTAAAAAATCTTGATAATTTTCATTTAGTTTAGTAAAGTCATCACTTAGATTATTCCAAAGGTCGTTTGCTTCATCGTCACTAAATGTTTGTAGATTTTCCATTCTGGAAAGAGATATTTTGAGGCGATCAAAAAGTTTGGGTTCGAGAGAAGCTGTTTTTATTTCCATTTCTTCAAGTGATATGGTTAATCTTTCAATCTCAGTTGCATATTCCGTCATCTGATAGCGGAACTTTTTATTTTTAAATTCTTCAATAGAATTGGCATTTTTGGTATCTTGCATTTTTGATAAACTGAGCCATTCAGTTAATATTTCTAAATCTCTTTCGCATTCCTCGATGGTATAATCATCAAAGAGAGTATTTTCTTTTAATTCTCGGTAGACATCTTCTTTATAAAGCCAGTATTCTAATCGTTCATAATGACGATAGAAAATACGCATAATAGGACGATAACGATAAGAATTTTCAGTACTTAAATACTTTGTTTCCGATATTTGTTTGGTTAACTTCTCATATACTTCCATATTTTTCCTCTTTTTCGATATATATAATATCATATAATGAAATATTTTTGCAACTTAATTATAAAAAAAAATATATTATTTAGATATGATTAATTTATGATAATACAATTTAAAAAAACTGTATGAAATTATTTCATTACAGATTTTTTATTTAATTTGAAATTTCTATTCTTCTTTTAACATTATTGGGCTATAACTTATTTTTTCAAGTGAGACACAAATGCAATTTTTATTTTTGAAATTTTGTAATGTTTCATCATTATTTGTGCCATAGATGTTTATTTTACCTGGAACAATATCTTTTGGATAATGTGTTAAAACATATTTACCAATTGTATATTCTTCTTCATAAACTTCTTTAAAGCCTAATTTTAGAAAGAATTTTTTTCCATAAGATGTATCATGATGACTCATTATTAAATATTTATGTCCATTTAGTTTGTCAAATATTAATTTTAATTCGTCAAAGTTGCCATTTCCAAAGTTACCTAAATGATAAACAATATCATCTTCATTTACTGTGTTGTTCCAATTTTTAATGATGGTTTCATCCATAGCTTTGTCATTGTTAAAATGTGTGTCTGAAATTAAATATATTTTTGCCATTATATCACTCCTTTCCGACATATTATAACATTAAATTAGCATTTTTTTATTATATTTTTACAAATTGGTAAATAATATAATAAAGGAGGCAAAAATGAAGGAAAATTACGAATTAATACTACATATTTATCAAGATGCAGAAATGGCTTCTTATACTCTCACTAACCTAATTAGAGATCTTAAAGATAGAGATAATAAGATCAAAAAAACTTTAGAAGATGTTCTTAAAGATTATGAGCAGTGGAAAAGTAAGATGAAAACTTTTCTCAAAAAAAATAATAAAGAAATTGATGAGACTAGTATGTTTGAAAAAATGATGGCAAAGATGGGAATAAGAAGAGAAGTAAAAAAAGATAATAGTGACTCTTCCATAGCGGACATGTTAATTAAAGGAGTATCCATGGGAAGTATCGATATGGAAAAGAAAATTAGTCAGTATAAAGATGATATTAGTAGTAAAGAGTTAAATTATGCAAAAGACTTTTTAAAATTTCAAGAAAAAACTATAGAAATATTTAAAAAATACCTATAGCTTTTTTAATTACCGTACTCTATTTTTTTTATAGATGGTCTAGCAGTAATTATTCCTATCTTAGGAGCGATATATATAGAAGCACTTTTTTGATTTTCATTTATGTTTATTTCTTCGATAACAGCTTTTTCAGTAGATGTTAATTTTATTTCATGGAAACCATAAGATACTTTAGAAGTTAGCGTAGTACCATTCTTTAATGTGCCTAATTGGGAATCATCTATATATACAGTAAATGGAATAGCAAAACCAAAAACCTTACTTTCTCTTATTATATTTATTTCACCACTTGTATTTTCGTCCGACAATTTAGTGGGAAAACCACAGTTGGAGCAAAATTTTGCTCCTAAGTTTACTTTACATCCACAATTTAAACATATCATAATTTATCACTTCCTATAATTAAATAATATCATGTTTTCTTCTGTTTGGCAATTTTATTTCTTGATAATGTATACTATAAATGTTATAATTATATTGCATTATAGATAGGAGGATTTATGAGAAACGTAGGTACAGTTATCAGGGGTATTAGAACTCCAATAATTAAAGAAAATGACGATTTAGTGGGCATCGTAGTTAATTCACTTATGGATGCTCAAAGAAGTGAGAATTTTAAATTTAAAGATAGAGATATTGTTGCTATTACGGAAGCTGTTGTCGGAATAAGCGAAGGAAATTATGTAACTGTAGATGATATTGCAAGAGATATAGAGAAAAAATTTCCATCGAAAAATATCGGTTTGGTATATCCAATTTTAAGTCGAAATAGATTTTCGATGATATTAAAGGGAATTGCTCGAGGAATGGATAAAATTACAATGTTACTTAGTTTTCCGGCAGATGAAGTTGGTAATGGTATATTAGATGAGGATACTTTGGATAAGAGCAAATATGATTTGTCCAGTGTTATTAGCGAAAGAGAATATAATGAAATTTTTGGAGATTTTTTACATCCTTTTACTGGTATTAATATGGTAGAATTTTATAGAGAAATTATAAATAAAGAAAATTGTGAGGTAGAATTTGTCTTTGCTAATGATCCAAAAGTTATATTAAATTATACTAAAGATGTTTTAAGTTGTGATATTCATACGAGACTTAGAACGAAGAAAATTCTTCAGGATGCGGGAGCAAGTACTATATATGGTCTTTATGAAATTATGAGTAAACCAATTAATGGTAGTGGATTTAATCCGAAGTATGGATTACTTGGCTCAAATAAATCTACTGAGGAGAAATTAAAATTATTTCCTAAAAATGGGGATAAACTAGTATCAGATATTCAAAAAAGACTTAAGGATATTACTGGTAAAACGATAGAAGTTATGGTATATGGCGATGGTGCTTTCAAAGATCCGGTCGGACATATTTGGGAATTAGCAGATCCAGTGGTTTCTCCATTTTATACAAGTGGACTCGAGGGAACTCCTAATGAAATTAAGTTAAAGTATATTTCTGATAATAAGTTTGCTAATTTAAGGGGTGATGAACTTAAAGAGGCAATTAAGGAAGAAATAAGGAAGAAAGATTCAAACTTAAAAGGCAATATGTTATCACAAGGTACTACGCCAAGGAGACTTACTGATTTAATAGGATCATTATGTGACCTTACTAGTGGTAGTGGTGATAAGGGAACACCAGTCGTCTTTATTCAGGGATACTTTGATAATCTATCTAATGATTAGACAAAAAAGTAACTATTAATTTAATGATAGTTACTTTTTTAATATATCTTTTAGGAATTTTCCAGTGTAGGAAGATTCTACTTTGGAGACATCCTCAGGAGTACCAGTTGCTACAACTGTTCCCCCACCATCTCCACCTTCAGGACCTAAGTCGATTATATAATCTGCAACTTTGATGACATCGAGATTATGTTCAATTATGATTACGGTATCTCCATTATCAACTATTCGCTCTAAGATAACAAGAAGTTTTTTTATATCGTCTTGGTGAAGGCCAGTAGTTGGTTCATCTAAAATAAATAGGCTCTTGCCAGTAGGTCTTTTTTGAAGTTCTTTAGCGAGTTTTACACGGGCTGCTTCTCCACCCGATAAGGTAGGAGCGGATTGTCCTAATTTTACATATCCGAGTCCAACATCGTGGAGGACTTGAAGTTTATGAAGAACTTTTTGATGATTTTGGAAAAATTCCATGGCTTCATCGACACGTAAATTTAAGACATCATAGATATTTTTTCCTTTGTATTTGATTTCAAGTGTCTCGCTATTGTACCTCGTACCACCACACACTTCACATGGTACATATACATCTGGTAAAAAGTGCATTTCTATTTTTTTGACACCATCTCCCCAACACGCTTCACATCTACCACCTTTGACATTGAAACTGAATCTTCCTTTGTCGTAACCACGAATTTTAGCTTCTTTGGTTGTGGAGAAGATATCTCTTATGTCATCGAATACACCGGTATAAGTCGCAGGATTACTACGAGGAGTTCTACCTATTGGTGCTTGAGTGATTTGAATAACTTTATCGATATTCTCTAATCCTTTTATCTCTCTATGTTTACCAGGTTTTTCTTTCGATTTATAGATAGCATTAGCAACTGCTTTATATAATATTTCGTTTATAAGGCTGGATTTTCCACTTCCTGATACACCAGTTACTAAAGTCATCGTACCAAGCGGAATTTTGACATTTATGTTTTTGAGATTATTTTCTTTAGCACCTTTGATTTCGATATATTTTTTCTTTTCTTCTCTTTGCTGGTATTTCTATTTTTTCGATACCTTTTAGATATCTTCCAGTTATACTATTTTCGTTATTTATTACATCTTTAGGTGTTCCTTGGGCAATAACATATCCACCTTTTTCGCCTGCTTCTGGTCCGATATCAATTAAATAATCCGCCGCTAACATGGTATCAGTATCGTGTTCGACGACAATTAGAGAATTTCCTAAATCACGCATTTCGAGGAGAGAGTTTATTAGTTTTTGATTATCTCTCTGGTGAAGTCCGATGCTTGGCTCGTCTAAAACATAGAGAACTCCTGTAAGACGAGAACCGATTTGAGTTGCTAATCTAATACGTTGACTTTCTCCACCTGATAAAGTTCCAGCCTGCCTAGACAAAGTAAGATATCCTAAGCCGACATTGGTTAAAAAAGTTAATCTCGATGAAATTTCTTTAATAACAACACTCGATATTTCAGTTTCTTCTTTTCCAAGATGTAAACTATTTATAAACTTATTTAATTTTTCGATAGATAAGCATGTTACTTCATAGATATTTTTATTATTTATGAGAACATTTAATACGGAAGGCTTTAATCTCGAACCATGGCATGTTGGACATGGAAGTTCAGTCATGTACCCCTCAATCCATTCTCTTATCCAAGTACTTTTTGTTTCAATATATCTTCGTTCGAGATTAGTTATTATTCCTTCATAGTAATTAGTTACTTTTCTCGTATTTCCATTCTTTGACACGTAATTGAATGTGATTAAATCTTTAGAGCCATATAGTATTATGTCTAATTCTTCCTTGGTTAAGTTTTTTATTTTTTTGTCTAAATCGATATTGTAGAATTTGGATACAGCATCTAACTCAGTATAAGTAATACTGGACTCTTCATCGATATTAATTGTTCTAATTGCCCCATCTAATATTGATTTATTCTTATCTGGAATTACTAAATCGACATCTATTTTGTATTTTACTCCAAGACCTTTACAATCATCGCAAGAACCATACGGAGCATTAAATGAAAAGATACGTGGTTCAAGTTCTTCTAGGGAATAATCACAGTATGGGCAAGCATAATCTTCAGAGAAAAGTAATTCTTTCCCTTCAATAACGTCAATTATTACTTTACCATGGCTTAGTTTTGTCGCCGTTTCTAATGAAGAATATAATCTACTTCTTATTCCTTCTTTTGTTACTAGTCTATCAATAATAACGGAAATGTTATGCTTTTTGTTTTTTTCAAGTTCAATTTCTTCGGATAGTTCTCTTAATTCTCCATCTACTTTAATTCTAATATATCCTTCTTTACGAAGGCGCTCTAAAAGGTCTTTGTGAGTTCCTTTTTCGCCTTTTACTATGGGAGACATCACCATTATTTTAGTGTTTTCTTCGAGTTCTAAAATTTTGGTCGTCATTTCTTCGATAGACTGTGAAGTTATTGGAATATGGTGATTAGGACAATATGGAGTTCCAATTCTAGCAAATAAAAGACGTAAATAATCATATATTTCAGTTACGGTTCCGACAGTACTTCGAGGATTTTTATTGGTGGTTTTTTGGTCAATTGAAATACTTGGCGATAGTCCTTCGATAGTATCGACATCAGGTTTGCTAGAATTATCGAGGAATTGTCTTGCATAAGCAGATAAACTTTCGACATATCTTCTTTGACCTTCGGCATAGATAGTATCGAAAGCTAAAGAAGATTTCCCGCTTCCTGATACACCGGTAATGACAACTAGTTTATTTTTTGGTATTGCAATATTTATATTTTTTAAATTATTTTCTCTTGCACCTTTTATTATTATTTTATCCATTAATACACCTACTTTTTTTCACAATTGGTATTATATCACACTTTTGTAATTTTATAAACATGAAAAAAATGCTAATTTATAGCACTCTTTAACTAGTTATTTATTGTATTTGTCTTCCTCCGCTTTGACTAAATTCACCCGGAGACATCGTCCTTATTCCTGAGCCACCATAAGGGTTTGGAAAACTACTAATATTTTCTGCTACTTCTTCATGAATAGAAGGAACACTTGGATTTGTAAGTACCCTAGTCTTAGCATGATTTTTAATATTATTATTTACACCACTAGCGTCCGATAGTACTTCATCAACATATTGAGGGTCATATATTCCTGAACTTATCATATCGTCCGAAGACACAGTATAACTACTTGAATTTTCAGGAAGATCCGATGCTTGAACAGGGTCTTTATCTTCATAATTAGAAGGAATTTCACTATATGAAGAATTATTATTTTTTTTATTAACACTATTACTTAAAGATGATTCAATGGCTTGTTCTTCAGTTTGTATTTTAATTGAAAAATCTTTAAACATATGACTTAAATCTTCTAATGTCTTGATTTTTGGATCTGTTATATTTTTTATTAGTTCATATTTTTCGTTTTGGGTTAGAACAATGTCATTTTCCATAATACCTAATCATCTCCTTCGTCAAATATAGTATATATTATAAATTTAAAAAAGTAAAGATTAATATTAATTATATTAACTTACTTTACATTATGTTTGATACTTTCTTTTGAATTTTATTAATTATATTATATACACTTTTTAGATTATTATCTATTATTTGAGAAATTTCTTTTGGTGAATAGTCTTGTTCTTTTAAGGTTAAAACAAGTTCTTCCTCCCAAGTTAAATTTTCAATTATCTTATCACGAAATACTTGGTAACTTTCTTCTGCTAGAATAATTTTTTCAGGATTATATCGCTCATCAAAAATGGAATCTATTACCATAGATCTTTCTTCATATAGCGATAGTGCTTCATCTAGAATTTTGTTTTTATATCTGTTGAGGGATTTTTGATAATTTTGTAATGAATTTTTAAGACAAGTATTTAGATAAGTATTAAAACTGCAACCATATTTATATTTTTTAATGGTATTATAAAATGTTAAATTGCCAATATTTATAAAATCATCAAGGTTTTGGGCATTATTGCCACTATATTTTTTTGCTTTATTATATATTGTACTGGAATATTTTTTATAGATTTTTTCAAATGCCTCATCATCATTTTCTGATGCTAGGTATAGTAATTCATAGTTATTAGTCATGACTCCTCCTCGAATTTGATATTTCAGATAAAAAGATACCGCAAGCTACAGAAGCGTTTAAACTATTTACTGTTCCTATCATTGGTATTTTTGCTATGTAGTCGCAGTTTTTACTAACCAGTTTACTTATGCCTTTACCTTCATTTCCGATGACGATGGCTATTTTGGTCTTATAATCAATTGTAGTATAGTCTACACCATCCATATCTGTTCCTACTATCCAGTAACCATAATCTTTTAACTTTTTTATGGCATTATTGATGTTTGGTACTTTGATTATTTTCATTTTGTCAATAGTCCCAGCAGAAGTTTTGACAACAGTACTGGTAATATCTACTGATCTATCGTTAGGTATTATTATTGCGTCTACACCAAATGCTTCACTGCTTCTGATAATGGCACCAAAATTGTGTGGATCTTCAAGATGATCGAGAATAACAATGAGAGTCTCATTATTAAGGTTAGGGATTACTTCTTCGAAAGAATATGTCTTAATGTCCTCTACTTCGATTATTATTCCTTGATGAAGTCCTTTGCACATTTTGTCTAGTTCATGATTATTTAAATATACTGGCGAAATATTTTTTTTATTTATTAATGATAATATGTTTTGGTCTCTAAATTTATTGCTTAAATATATTTTATGTATTCTTTCATCACTCATGAGTCTTTCATAGGCAACATTTTTTCCATATATTTTCATATTCTCACCTCAATTTTATCTAATATTTCTTTTAATCTGTTTTTGTTATTTATATATAGATCTCCTAGGAGAGCCTCAAATCCTGTCGATAATTTATAGGTCATTAAATCAGTGTTCTTCGGATGACTTGAATTTTTGTTATTTCGACCTCTCTTTATTATTTCTAATTCATTTTCTGTTAAAATATTATTTTCTATTAAATTATTTAATATTCTATTTTGACTGACCGCTGATACATATTCAATTGATTTTTTTTGAAGAAGATCGGGATTATTTATTCCTAAACTTAGTAATTTTTCTCTTATATAAAGTGATAACACGGAGTCTCCTAAAAAAGCCAAGGCTCTAATATTAATCGTTTTTGTATTCATATATACCTCAATTCTTTTGTTATTATATAGTATTTAGTTGTTCTTGTCAACATAGAAAAAATAAAAAAAACGACCTAAGCCGCTCTTTGATAGTCTGTTTGAATTTGACCAAACATTGTAGGACCTACATAAGTTTGATTTGAATCAATACCTGGGATAGGATTATTTACTTGTGTCTTATCTGCTGGTCCAAAAAATGGAGTGTCTCCTACAGGAATTGAACTTTCAGATATGTTTCCAGTAAAATTATCTGTAGTCTGCATCATCGTACTTGCTGGAGATAGATTGGGCTGTTCGAAAAGATTTCCATTAAATGGAACAGCATTACCTAAAGCTATATCTCCACCTTGTATTGGTACTTGACTTTCAACTGGTTGGAATCCAACATTTTCTATACTTGGAACTTCTATAGTAGGACTTTCAGGAGTTTGTTCTTCTGAAAGCGACGGACCTTGAATTGAAATTTCAGAATTTAAATCTGGTTTTGGTAGTGATGGGGCCTGTTCAATTAGATTATTTTCATTATTTGTAATTTCTGGACTTAAAATTTCAGATGTTTCCGAGTTAGGAATATCTAAACCTTGGTTTTCTAACGATTGAGGTTTAGACACTGATTCCGGTATTTGTACCGATTCACTATCATTTAGAGAATTTTCTAATGAGTATTCTTCACTTAATTCTCTTAGTGTTTCTCGAGTTGGACTTTCTAATAATTTATCAGCAATTATGCTCAATTCTTCTTCAGTAAGATACTTCATAATGAGCCCCTCCTTATTATAATTAAATTATAATATAATTTTTTTAAAAAGTAAATAGAATTATTTGTTTTTAAATAAAATTATTTGTTTTTAAATAAAATTATCTCTTTCATAGATATTTATTTGGTATGGACAGTAAATATCTATTTTACTTTTATCTGTAAATTTTATAAAGCATAAATCTTCTATTACTATATCTTTATTCTTTGATAGGTTAAAGGAATATTTGTTTTTATCTTTTAATTTTGGGTTAGATAATCCCATTTTTGTTATGTTTAAATTATTGGCAAGATAGATGACAATATTGTTATCGCAATAGTGATCTATTCTTATAATGTTATCGATGAGTAGTGAACCGTTACCTTTAAGTTGGTAACTACGAGGCTTTATTTCTTTTTTAGGAGTTATCCTTTTTATATCTTTCAATGTCAAGTAATTTAGAATACTATCTTTACTTATTAATCCTGGAGTGTCGATAATACTTATGTCTCCTATTTCCAACTTTATATCACTTACGGTAGTTGACGGGTAGATACTCGTCGTAATTTCTATTTCTCTATCAGAATAATTTTTTATTAATTTATTTACTAAGGTAGATTTACCTGAGTTTACCATACCGATAATGTATACTTTTTTACTAGAACAATATTTTTTTATTTTTGCGATAAGACTATCAAGATTATAATTTTTAATGGAACTTATTACTTCGATATCTAAATAATTTGGGTAAATATTAGATATGTAGTTAATTATCTTACCATCTTTTACAGATTTAGGAAGAAGGTCTTTCTTTGTTATGACCAGCAAAACATTATTAAGATTTTTTATGTAATCTACGTTGATATTTAAAATTGAAGTGAGATATACTATGAGAGCATTTTTAGGTATATTTTTTATTATTTTTAAAAAATCTTCATTATTTAAATTTACTTCTTTATATTCTCCATAATTTTTAAGTTTAAAACATCTTTCGCATGTATCTCTATCTAAACTTTCAACATATCCCTCTTTTTCTATATCTTCTGTTTGAAGATATGCTCCACACCCCATACATTTTTTAGTCATAATAATTACCCACCTTAAAGATGCCTTGTTTTGTCATCTTGGCAATTTTCTTTTTTTCTATATAGCGGTAAATTTTAGTAAAGGGCATATCAATATTGGAAATGGGATTAATTAGTATAGTAGTTATTCCAACTCTATTTCCCCCATAAATATCTGTTACTATTTGGTCACCAATAATTGCTATTTCCGACAGGTCATAATCATATAGTTTTATTATTTTTAAAAAGTTCTTTTTTCTTGGCTTTCCTGCTTTAGCACAGCAGTCAACATTGAGTTCTTTTTTGAATACTTCTAATCTCTTACGAGGTGAGTTTGAAAAAATAATTACTTTGAAATTTTTTTCTTCAAGTTTAAAAAATAACTTCTTTAATTTATCGGTGGGGCCTTTTTCTTTATATGGAATGCAAGTATTATCTAAATCAAACAAAAGACACTTAATACCTCGTTCTTTTAACTTGTTATAATCTATGGAATAAATACTTTTTTGATAGATATCTGGATGAAAATTATTCATATTACACCTCTTATTAAATTATACTTTATTTTTATATAAAAGAAAAGTAATTTTAATAATGTTTTTTTCGCATTTATAATTATTTTTTTATTTGTTTTTTGCATATTATTTAATAGGGGGTTTTTAAATGCTTTTTAGTCTTTTTAATTTTATTGTAAATAATCTTACTTTTTTTACTGGTGCTTACTCAAATAACGTCTTTCCTGATCCTTTAACTAAAGAGGAAGAAGAATTTTATATAAATGAAATGATAAAGGGAGATAAGGAGGCAAGAGCAAAACTTATCGAACATAATTTAAGGTTAGTTGCACATATTGTCAAAAAATTTGAATCTAATACTAATGATATTGATGATTTGATTGGAATAGGAACGGTTGGACTAATTAAGGGAATAGATAGTTTTTCTCCTAGTAAAAATGTTAGACTTACGACTTATATAGCAAAATGTGCGGAAAATGAGATATTAATGTACTTTAGAGCGGATAAGAAGAATTCAAAAAATGTTAGTATTTACGATGGTATAAGTTTTGATAAAGATGGTAACGAGGTTACAATTCTCGATGTACTTAAGACTACTGATCCTGATTTTGCCGAAGAAATATATAAAAATGATAATATTAAATTACTTAAAGAATACATGAAAATACTTTCACCAAGAGAGAAAGAAGTACTAACTAAGAGATATGGTCTCGGTGGAAATGATGAAATTACTCAAAAAGAAATTGCTAAGGAACTTGGAATATCTCGTAGTTATGTTTCACGAATTGAAAAGCGTGCTATTACAAAAATACTTAGAGAATTTATAAAAAAAGAGAAACATACTAAGTAAAAATAACAATAATTATTGACTAAATTTGAATTTTATGGTAAAGTTAATATCGAACTGATGAGGAGGGAATACGATGAAAAAAGTAACAACTAAAAAAACTAGATCTGTAAATAATAGACCTAATTGCTTAAAGATTACAAAGAGTACTCAAAAAGTTAATTTTACTACAATTATAGATAAAAATGGTAATAAGGTTAAAACTAGCGTTAGAGAAGCTAGAACTATTAAAAAGAACGCTAATAATGTTGCTTAGTGATAGTAGATATATTAAGTATCTACTTTTTATTTATATTTTTCTTTATGTTCTTCTTTAGCATTTTCTAGTATTTGATTATAATATTCATTTCCTAACATATATTCTTCTTCAAGGATTTCGTCTTTGGGCTCCTTCGAGTTTTTTTTGCTTTTGTTTTTCATAAATAAAACTCCTTTCTTTATTATTATAAAGTTAGGAGTTATTTTTATACTCTCAATTTATTTATTTGTTCTAAAGGATTATCGCTTGTTGTTATAAATGAACCGACAACGGCAATATCAGCGATGGAGATTTTGTCTATAGTTTTGCTATTAATTCCACCATCGACTTCAAGGGCAATATTTTTGCCATTTATTATTTCTTTTAATTTCTGTAATCTTATAGTAGTATCTTCGATAAAGGTTTGTCCTCCAAGTCCTGGCTCGACACTCATAAGTAGTATTAAGTCAATATCATCTAAATATGGAATAACACTTTCTACTTTTGTATTGGGTTTTATCGATAACCCACTTTTGAATCCATACTTTCTTATTTTGGATAAAATGTTTTTGATATCTTTATCAATTTCAAGATGAATGGTAATATATTCGATATTGATTAAATTTTTTATATTTTCAATATAGGAAAGAGGGTCTTCAACCATGAGATGAACGTCAAACTTTTTTTGTGATATTTTAGATAATTCTATTACTTCCGATGATGACAGTGATGTATGAGAGACAAACTTTCCGTCCATTACATCAATGTGAAAATATGAAATACCAGAATTATTTAATAGATTTATATCTTTTTTTTTGTCAACAGAACTTAAAATTGACACTGATAACTTCATATTATTTTCCTCCGATAAATACTTTATAATTATTGTAACGAGAATTTAATATTTCTCCTTTTTCGACAAGATTTTTGATATAACAATTATCTTCTTTAATGTGCATACAGTCATGATATTTGCATTTATTTTGATTATCTTTTATTTCTTTCATATTATCTCTGATATCTAATTTGGTCATTCCGTGAAAATTTATTGAGGAAAAACCTGGAGTATCCGCAACTAAAGCACCGTTTATATCATAGAGAGTTACACATCTAGTCGTATGTTTTCCTCTTCCTAATACTTTTGATATTTCATTAGTATCGAGTGACAAATGTTTATCAAGATTATTTAGAAGAGAGGACTTACCCGCTCCCGATTGACCTGATAAAACTGTCACCTTCGAGTTTAATAGTTTCTTTATTTGTTTTATATCGGTATTTTTAACGACGGTATAACCAATTTTTTTGTAGTAATCAGTTATTTTTTTTATTTTTTTTGTTTCTTCTTTACTCAATAAATCGAGTTTAGTAAGACATATTATTGGAGTTATTTTATTATAAGATATAATTGTCAATAATTTATCTAAAAGATTACTATCAAAATTAGGCTCTTTGACCGATGTTACAACAACGGCAATATCGACATTGGCAATTTGTGGTCTAATTAATTCATTACGTCTCGATTTAATATCGATAATATAGTTATTGATATCATCGATAGCAACATAATCTCCAACTAAGGGAGTTTTGTTTTCGATACGAAATTTACCACGAGGTTTGCAGACATAGATACCGTTTCTAGTTCTTACCGTGTAATTATTACTCTCGTTCTTGATTATTATTCCTTCCATTTATGCTCCTTTTTAATTGTCACTATCGACATCTGGCATAATAGGATCTAAGGGAGCATCTTCTTGTTTTTCTTCCTTTTTCTTCGATAATGTTATTTTTAAGGTATAACCAGCATAAATGGGATCGCCAGGTTCTCTTCCTTGATAAATAACGATGCCTTCTTCAATGTCATCTCGTTCTTCATATGATGTATCGAGAGTTAATTTATATTCTTTTACGAATTCTTGTACTTTGGCTAAAGTCCATTTTTCTTCAACCATATCGGGATAAACATCAACTTCAGGTATATATAGAATAACGCTGTCTCCTTTATAAAGTTTTGACTTCCCGTCATCTGTAATTTTAGGTTCTTGATCGATTATTAAATCTTCTTTGTCTTTATAAGATGTTGCACCATCAACTTCTTTGGTTTTCATCTCGACTTTAATTCCTTTTTCCTCAAGTTTTCCTTTAACTTCATAATAATTTTGGCCAGTATAGTCTTCGAGAATTATGTATTCTTTTCCAGATGATTCGACAATAGTAATCGTACTTCCCTTGGTTTTTGTAGAACCACTTTTTGGTTCGGTTCTTATTACAAGTCCCTCTTCGACGTCTTTACTTTCTTCACTCTTAGTTGTATATTTTAATCCGGCTTTTTCTACTTTCTTTATGGCATCTTCCAATTTCAAACCGACAACATCAGGAACTTTAACTTCTTTTACATCACTATTTGTTATTAGTAAAAAGATAACCGCTAGTAAAATTAGTACTGCTAATAAAACTGTGGCCAGAATAATTGGAAGTTTATTTTTTTCTTTATTTTTATTTTCAATAGAATCGTCATTGCTCTCTAATGGTTTATCGACAGTACTTTTCTTTGTCTCTTTACTTACTGGGGCAATTACTTTAGTTTCCTCTAAGTCGTTTTCAGGATATTCGTAGACGAGTCGCTTTTCATTTGTTCTATCCATAGCGGTTGCTAAATCGTTATACATTTCCCTTACATTGTCGTATCTATTTTTGGGATTTTTAGCGGTCGCTTTTAGGATAATATTTTCAATTGACTGAGGAATGGTTGGATTTTGTTTACGAACACTTGGTATTTTTTCTTTCATATGTTTTAATGCTATTTCAACAGCGGTGTCTCCTTTAAATGGAACAGAGCCTGTAAGTAGTTCGTACATTAAAATACCGAGTGAATAAATATCACTTTTTATCGTCGAACCTTTACCATTGGCCTGCTCAGGGGGAAGATAGTGAACGGAACCCATAACGGAATTTGTCTGGGTGAGTTGCGTTGAATTTAAGGCCATGGCTATTCCAAAATCAGTTATTTTTACAAGACCGTTATCTTCAATCATGATATTTTGTGGTTTGATATCACGATGAATAATATAGGCTTCATGGGCATGGGCTAGACCATCGGTCAACTGACTCATAATATCTATTACTTCGGTTAGAGTTAATGCTCCTCTCTTTTGAAGTAATTGTTTTAATGTCTTGCCATCAATGTATTCCATAACAATGTAGTAATTACCTTCTTCTTCTCCAACATCATATACCTCAACAATGTTAGGATGAGATAAATTAGAGACAGATAAGGCCTCTCTCTTAAATCTACGAATAAATTTCTCATCGTTTGAAAGATCCCCTCTTAGGACTTTAATAGCAACTTTACGATCTAATATCGTATCATTTGCCAGGTAGACATTAGCCATTCCACCTTCGCCAATAGTTTTGATTATCTCATATCTTTCGTTTATTTTCTGACCTTTTGATAACATTATGAATCACCATTTTCCTTTATTAGATAAGCAATTGATATATTATCTGTTCCTCCACGCATATTACTTTTTTTGATTAGTTTTTCAACTTTTTCTTCGATACTTAAATTACTGTTTAATACTTTTTCAATTTGTTCATCATTTACCATATTAGTCAATCCGTCACTACATAAAAATAATCCACTGACAGTATTATCGACATCAAAAATGTCTATTTCAATTGGATCATTGGCACCTAAGGCTCTTGTTAAAAGATTTTTTCGAGGGTGAAACTTTGCTTGCTCAGGAGTTAATTCTCCAGTTGAAACAAGTAAATTTACCAATGTATGATCCTTAGTTATTTTATGTAATTTTTCATTTTTCATGACATATCCAGAAGAATCGCCAATATTTCCGTATAATATATAATCGTCTGTTTTAATTGCCACTACTAAGGTCGTCCCCATTCCTTTACTCTCAGGATGCTCCTTAGTATGAGCAAATATTTTTTTGTTTATTTCTTCAACGACATTTCGGAGCCATTCGATAGCATCTTCTTTATTACCGATACTTTCTTTTTCTTCAAAACTTTCAGTTAAATATTCAATAGCAATATTTGAAGCTACCTCTCCTGCTTTATGTCCTCCCATACCATCGGCAACTGCGAGGATAAATTCATTGTTTTTGTTGCTTATTATAACGACGTTATCTTCATTATGTGTTCTTACTTTTCCAGCATCAGTCATATAAAATGTCTGCATATATTCACTTCCTATTCTGCTTTGGCTCTCAGTTGTCCGCAGGCAGCATCAACCGAGCCTCCAAATTCTTTTCTTATTGTAACACTTATCTTATTTGATTTAAGTATATCATAAAACTTTAAAATTTTCCACTCTTTTGTTCGTTTGAAACCAATATTTTCTGTTTCATTATAGGGTATTAAATTGACATAACAGTTTATTCCTTTTAAAAGTTTTGATAATTCAATTGCTTCTTTCTCACTATCGTTTACATTATCTAGCATTATGTATTCAAATGTAACTCTTCGGTTTGTCTTTTTAATGTATTCTTTAATGGTGCTAATTAATTCTTTTAAATGATAAGCTCTGTTTACCGGCATTAATCTACTTCTTAATTCGTCGTTTGGAGCATGAAGACTAATTGCTAAATTGACTTGCCCTTCTTCTTCAGCAAATTTTCTTATTTCAGGGACGAGCCCACAGGTAGATATGGTGATATGTCTGGAACCAATATCAATTCCTTTGCCACAATTTATTATCTTAACAAATTTCATAACATTATCATAATTATCAAAAGGTTCTCCAATTCCCATTACGACGACATGAGTTATTCTCTTTTTAATATCTTCTTCAATAATTAGTAGTTGCTCTACCATTTCGTAGGCTTCTAAATTTCTGACTTTTTTTAATCTTCCACTTTCACAAAAAGCACAAGTCATATTACATCCTACTTGCGATGATACGCAGAGGCTAATTCCATAATTATGAAACATGAGTACGGATTCTATTTTGTTTCCATCTGACAGTTCAAAGAGATATTTGTTGACATTTTTTCCTTCTTGTTTCAACAATAGTTTTATTTTATACGTCGAAAAAGTTTTGGATAGTTTTTCTTTTAAATCTTTACTGATATTCGTCATATCTTTAAAGGAAGATAATCTTTTTTTATATAGTCCTTCATATATTTGAATGCTACGAAAGGGTTTTTCACCAATTTCGATAAAGTAATCTTCTAATTCTTTTATTGTCAAATTATAAATGTTTTTCATAAAATCAACTCTCATCTATATTATAACAAAAATAATTTAACATTAAAACATATTTATTATTAATTAAAAAGAATTTTTCTATATTAGAAATAACAATTTTTTAAAAATGAATTAATTAATGAAATATTGGTTTACTGCATAATAAAAGAGAAGTTTTAATTTTTATTCTTCTCTTCGTAATATTCTTCTAGTGTTAGGTTGTGCTGATATAAATAGTTAGCAATATCACCTACGTACCTTAAATGCCACGGCTCATAACTATATTTTGTTATATCTTCTTTTCCCTCGGGATATCTTAAGATAAAGCCAAATTGACTAGCAACATTGTGAACCCACTTCGTCTCTTCAAACTCTTCAATTTCATTCTCGATATAGCATTTTTCACCACGATATATACAAAAATCGAGGGCCAAGGCAGTTTGGTGTTCAGATTTTCCGGGTTCCGCTACTCTAGTTATGGCGTAACTAAATCCCTTTTCTTCAACTAATTTGTTATATATTTTTTCTTGATAATCGTAGTCTCGATAACCACTTTCGATATCAATATAGTATCCTTTTTTTTGGGCTTCTTCTTTCAGTTTATCGAAAGACTCTTTTACTTTGATATTTAACTTAATACCATCTTTATATATGCTGTCAGTTTCAACTAGATTACTTGGTATATGTGCTCTAGGTAGGGGATTATCTTTATTTACTAAAATACCATAATCCATGTTTACCTCCATTTATAGTATATTCTTAGAATATAAAATAGATACAGCTTTAGCACAGATTGATATATTATAACTTAGTAATGTTAGGATGACCTTTCATGAGTTTTTTGATTCCTGTTGGGTGAGGAAAGGCGACCGTTATAAGTGATTTATCAACTCCGACAATTATTCCTTCCCCAAAGTCAGTATGACTTATTCTTTCGCCAACTTGATATTCGGCTGTCTTATCGATTACTTTCTTTATTTTTGGAGTTACTTTTGAAAGAAAATTGTTTTCTTGAATATCGAGATATTTTCGATCAATTTCTTCTATAAATCGACTTGGTTTATTTACCAAAGTGTTTCCAAAAAGCATACGCATTTTAGCCGATAAGATATATAATTTCTTTTTAGCCCTAGTAATAGCTACATAACAGAGTCTTCGCTCTTCTTCGATAGCAGATAGACCCCCATCGATTATGGCATTGTAATGAGGAAATATTCCGTCTTCCATTCCGACGATGAAGACATAATCGAATTCTAAGCCTTTAACTGAGTGAACAGTCATTAAACTTACTCTTCCCGATGTATCTTGATGTTCACTCATATCACTAACTAATGATACTTCTTCGAGGAAATCTCCGAGAGTAGCAGAACCATATTCTTCTTCATAATTTTTAGTAATTGACTTGAACTCGTTTAGGTTTTCAAGTCTTATTTCATCTTCGAGAAGTTTAGATGAAGTCAGTTCTTTTTTGATACCACTCTTTTCAATTATAGCGTCGACTAGTTCGGTTAGTGTTAGTTTTTCATTTAGTTTTGTTAAATCTTCAATAAGGGATTTGAACTCTAGTTCTTTTCCGGATGATATGGCTTCATAGATAGAGGTGTTGTTTTGATAGGCTAAGTCAGTAAGATTTTCAATAGTTTTAGCTCCAATTTTGCGTTTTGGAGTATTAATAATTCTTAGAATACTTACATCGTCTTTATGATTATTTATTAATCTTAGATAGCAAAGTAAATCTTTTATTTCTTTTCGATTATAGAAGTAGAAACTTCCTATGATACGATACTTAATATTTTTCTTTAACATGGCCTCTTCAACTACTCTTGACTGGGCATTAGTACGGTAGAGGACGGCGATATCTTCTTCTGAGACGCCATCATTTATTAATTTTTTTATTTCTTCAGCAACAAAATCGGCTTCTTCTTTTTCGTTAACAACGGTGCGATAGATAATATTGTCACCAGTAGGATTGTTGCTCCAAAGTTTTTTATCTTTTCGTTCAGTATTATTTTTGATTACACAGTTAGCAGCATTTAAAATAGTCTTCGTCGAACGATAATTTTCTTCTAGTAAGATGGTCTTGGCCTCGGGATAATCTTTTTCAAAATTTAATATGTTTTTGTAGTTTGCTCCTCTGAAAGCATAAATGGCTTGGTCGTTATCTCCGACAACAAAAATGTTTCGATATTTAGCCGCTAGTAGTTTGCTAAATGTATACTGTGCTTCATTGGTATCTTGATATTCATCGATTAGTATATATTTGTATAAATCTTGATATTTTTCGAGAGTACTAGGATAATTTTTGAATAATTTAATTGGTAATATTAATAAATCGTCAAAATCAACTGAGTTTCCTCTTTTTAATTTATCTAAATATCTTCGATATACTTCGATAACTTTGTGGTCAAACTCTACTTTGGAAAAAGAATCTACTCCCATCATCTCGTTTTTAGCAGAACTTATTTTATTCTTTATTTCACGAGGATTGTAGTGTTCTTTAGCCATATTCAGGTCTTTCATTATCTTTTTAATAATGGTTAGTACATCATCGCTATCGATAATGGTAAAATTCTTTTCATAACCTAACTTCTCGTAATTTTCTTTTAAAATTTTTAGACCGAAAGAATGAAAAGTTGATATTTGAATATTGTAAGCAGAAGTTCCTATTAATTTTACAACCCTATCTTTCATCTCTTTAGCGGCTTTATTGGTAAATGTTATTGCTAATATGTTAAGAGGCGAAACACCATTATCGATAAGATTTGCTATTCTATTAGTCAGTACTTTAGTTTTACCAGAACCAGCGCCTGCTAGAACTAGCATCGGACCATCAATATGGGATACAGCCTCTAATTGTCGTTCATTTAATTCCATATTGTACCTCAACTTCCTTTACTTAATTTTATCATTATTGAAGTAGGAAGTAAAGGTAAATTAAATAAAAAAGGAGCAAGTTTTTTTGCTCACCAATTGTTTATGCACTTGCAATATTATTACGCTATGCAAGTTTTTTAGGTCTTCAGTAATTTGATTTTATTCATTTTTTTAATTTGATTTTTATTTATCAAAAATTTTATGGTACGTCGGAATTATTAGATGTCTTACTTTTCCCCTCTTCAATTAATTTTTCCACATTATGAATGAGATTATAACCTGTTTCGGCAAAGATACCACTCATAGTTATCGTAAGATTGAAGTCTTTTGTTATTATGTAATATACGGCTGAGGCACATATTCCAATAACGATATTTTGAATAATAATAAGATTGTTATTTATATAGGTACTTTTCTTGGAAAGAGCACCTAATAACCATGTTACAGTCATGGTGATTATTGTTATAACTAGTTCGGTATTTTCTGTTATAAAATTCATATTTTCCTCCTTCCTATAACTATTTTATTGTATGAAAGTTTTGTTTTTATTGTAATAGAGATAGTCCAAAAGAAAAAAGATTATAACTTTATTCGGTTATTCCGAAAATTTGGGTATGAACCAAACTTTCGGGAACCCTTTATTCATTATAATCTCAATTTTTTACTTATTAATTTTATTATTCTTCGTTTTGACGTTTTTTCATATTGTAGAAATAGTATACTGAATATCCAAGTGCTCCTACTCCTATTATCCAAGCACCATATATTAACGCATCTCCAGTAGGTGGTGTTTTAGAAATTTCTTTGTCTGGTTCGGTTTCTTCAGGTGTATTTTCTATAGTACATAAATCGTATTGAATCGTGTAGGCTGCAGGATATATGGCTCTATTATTTTCATCACCATTTGTTTTTATTCTGTCATCACTGTTATCAGTTGATATTTTGTCAATCAAACCATGTAAACTCTGATTCATTGTTCTTTCTACAAAGAACTCAAGTGCTGTAGTATCATCAATTTTAGCAGAAGGCGATATATCGGTTTTTCCATTATCTCCGAATAATATTACCGAATTTTTAATGAGTTTGTCTACAGAGAATGGTGATAAGTCAACATTATCGTTTGCTGTTAAATTATTACAATTGCCTCCTTCACATTTATACCACTTTCCATGTGTGAAGAATGAATTTACAGAACCATCGTCATTGACAATATTATAATATTGAACAGTTCCTTCGCTAGCATGATCAAACTTAGGCATCTCAATTTGACCTTTTTGATCATCTGGTGCATTTTTAGAATCTTTTTCAAATACTGTATAAAATTTCTCCAAATCCCAGTTTTCTACGCAATTTATGTCTTCTTCTTTTATAGAATCTGACTTAATTTCACCACCTTCTAATTTCACGCCACCTGACAAACATACTCTACCATAGGTTATATTTTTGATAGTTTCTTTGTCACTTCTAATTGCCGGATAACTGGTATATGTTTTCCAATTACCATTTTTTTCATTTATCTCTTCGGCGGTATTTTTTGCATCACTAATATTAGCAAAATAATAATAATTTCTGTGCGTTACACAATTTTGCGTACTAGAATCAGCGTTAACTGTCGTGGTTGCTATTAGACCGGTTATTAATGCTGTAGATAACACTCCTATCTTTAAAATTTTATTCTTCATTTTTTTCCTCCTATCCTTATGATAATTTCATTATACAATGTTTTTTTGGGAAATGCAACAAAAAATGAATACTTTTTTCAAAAGTATTGTTACAGTTCAGACTAATAACCTAAAAATCAGGTAGAATTTTTTTATTCTATCTGTTTTTATATTAATATTGGATTA
>CANQKK010000001.1 GCA_947624475.1 uncultured Bacilli bacterium | reverse complement strand
ATTAGTAACAGTATTTTTTACCACTTGTTTTCTTTCCATATTTTGCCTAATTTCGGCTTTTAGTAAATAGATACTGATATCTTTATTAATTCTAGCAAGCATATCATCAAATAGCTGATAACCTTCCATTGTATAAGCCTGAAGTGGGCTAGTATTAGCATATCCTCTAAGACCAATACCATCCCTTAAATGGCTCATTGTACTAATATGTTCCATCCAGTGATTATCTAAAACTCTAAGTGAAATAACTTTTTCAAATTCATTTCTAATTTCTTCTGGAATATCAACAAATTTTTCATCGTAATCCTTTATAGCATTATCATATATAGTATCTATAACCTCTTCGGCAGATTTACCATTAATTTCCGACAAATTAATACGATATTTTTTAAGTAAATTTTCATTACTTGCTTCAAGTATTTCACTATAATCATTTTCTCTTAACTTATTACTTTCTATCAAATGAGAATTAACGATATCACTTATATAGTTCTTAAAGCTATTTAAAATAGTATCATGGATAGATTCATTATCAAGTATTTCATTTCTTTTACCATAGATAATTTCTCTTTGATTACTCATAACATCATCATAGTTAAGAAGTTGTTTTCTTATATCAAAATTATTACCTTCAACCTTAGTTTGAGCAGATTCCACTGTTTTAGAAAATATCTTATTTTGAATAGCCTGCTCACCAGTAAATCCTAGATTAGCAAGCATTCCTCTATACTTATCAGAGCCAAATCTTACCATTAATTCATCTTCAAAAGAAACATAAAATTGCGTATATCCAGGATCTCCCTGTCTACCGGAACGACCTCTAAGCTGATTATCTATTCTTCTTGATTCATGTCTTTCTGTACCAATAACACATAGACCGCCCAATTCTTTTACACCTTCACCAAGTTTAATATCAGTACCACGACCAGCCATATTAGTTGCTATGGTAACAGCACCTCTTTCACCAGCATGAGCAATAATTTCTGCTTCCCGGGCATGGTTTTTAGCATTTAACACTTCGTGAGGTATCTTCTTCTTAAGGAGCATTTTACTTATAAGTTCCGATGTTTCAATAGCTATAGTACCAACAAGGACAGGTTGCCCTTCGTTATGTCTTCTCTCTATTTCCTTTACAATAGCGGAATATTTACCTTTCTTATCAGGATACAATAAATCTGTTGCATCCTCTCTTATTACAGGTTTATTAGTAGGAATTTGAATAACAAACATATTATATATATTTCTAAATTCCTCTTCCTCAGTTTTAGCCGTACCAGTCATACCAGAAAGTTTTTTATACATTCTAAAGTAATTCTGGAAAGTAATAGTAGCAAGCGTCTTTGTCTCTTGTTGAATTTTAACTCCTTCTTTCGCTTCAATAGCTTGATGTAAGCCCTCTGAAAAAGCTCTTCCTTTCATAAGTCTACCAGTAAACTGATCTACTATTATAACTTCTCCATCTTGTACGACATAGTCAATATCTCTACTCATCGCATAATTAGCCTTAAGAGACTGATTAATATGATGCACTAATGCTGTATTCGAAATATCATATAAATTATCCAAATGAAATTTCTCTTCAGCTTTTCTACTACCTTCATCAGTAAGACTAACGGCCTTTGTTTTCTCGTCCATTATATAATCTTCATTTTCAGTTAATCCTTTTACAAATCTGTCGGCATCAATATACAAATTAGCAGATTGCATAACCCCGCCAGATATAATGAGAGGAGTTCTTGCCTCATCGATTAATATCGAGTCAACTTCATCGACAATACAGAAATTAAGTGGTCTTTGAACTCTATTTTCCCTTTTGGTAACCATATTATCCCTAAGATAATCAAAGCCAAGTTCATTATTAGTACTATATAAAATATCACAGTTATATGCTTCTCTTTTCTCCTTAGGAGAAAGTTCCCTAAGATTAAGCCCCACAGTCAATCCTAAAAATCTAAAAATACTTCCCATCCATTCCGAATCTCTAGTAGAAAGAAATTCATTTACAGTAACAATATGTACTCCCTCTCCTGTAAGAGCGTTCAAATATGCTGGAAGAGTACAAGTCAAAGTTTTACCTTCACCAGTTTTCATCTCTGCTATATTTCCATAATGAATAGCAAGGCCACCCAATAACTGGCAATAAAAAGGCTTCATACCAGTACATCTATAAGCTGCTTCCCTTGCTACAGCAAAAGCCTCAACAAGAATATCCTCTAGCGTTTCTCCTTCTTCTAATCTCTTTTTAAATTTATCGGTGTAACTAGCTAGTTTTTTATCACTTAGTTTACTAAATTCACTATCTAATTCATCTATTTTATCAGCGATATTTTTAAATCTATTCAATTCTTTGTATTCGGTATCAAACATTTTTTTAAATACTTTAAGCATCAAATCATCTCCTACATAGTATTTTACTATATTTTAATAAAAAAAACTAGTAAAACACTAACAAAAGCTAAAAATAGTTACCATAATTTGTAACTATTCAGACTCTAGATAACACAAAATTAATATAATTTTGATTTTTCCTTTATTTTAAAAGAAAAATACATATTTATAATTTTTTTAATTTCTATATAGGAAAATCATAAATCCCTTTATTTATTGGAAGTTTACTTTTTTTAATATTGATAGTCAGAATAGTTACCATAATTTTAAAATTATGCTAAAAAAACCAGTAACCTTTGTTACTGGGTAATTTTCCAAGTTTTATTTAGCTTCAATTAAACCATAATTTCCGTCTTTTCTCTTATAAAGAACGCAAACCTTATTTGTATCCATATCTTTATAAACAAAGAAAGAGTGTCCAAGAAGTTCCATTTCCAAAATAGCCTCTTCTTCATCCATTGGTTTCATTTCAATATTTTTTCTTCTGACTATTTTTTCTTCCTCGTTGTCATCTTTTTCATTTATAAAGTCAAAATTAAAATCCTTAATATTATCCTTAATATTTCTATTTAATCTCGTTTTATTTTTTCTAATCTGTCTTTCTAATTTATCGGTAACTAAATCTATTGCAGCATACAAATCTTCATTTTCCTCTTCACTACGCAAAATAAATTTATTAGTAGGAATTGTAACCTCCACTATTTGAGCATTGCCTCTGACTTTAGTTAGAACATTAGCGGTTATATCACTGTCTTTAAAATATTTCTCTAGCCTATTTAATTTTTCTTCAGTATAATTTTTAATTGCCTCAGTAACCACCATTTTATCCCCTCTAATATTGTATTTCATTTTAACTATCCCTCCTATACACTAAGTATATCAAATTAAAACTAAAAATTAAATAGAAATATGTAAATAACATAATTTAACACAATTAACCCCACAAATTATAGTTGTACTTTCCTTCATTTATCAATCTAGTAATAGAATCTTTTACATTTATCAAATCTTCTTTATAAGTAACACCATACCAATTATCAGGACTCATAATAACCATTGTTGTAACTTTATTGTCTTTTATAAGGCTATCCAAAGCAGTTGGTATTAAAAACTCTGAAGTAAGTAAATTATCTTTATTTTTCACAAAAAACAATATAAATAATTCTTCCAAATGTTTAAACAATGTCGGAGTAAATAGAAGAAAATTCATATTTACTAATGTATTTTCAGAAACCTCAAAAGAACTACCACCATCGAGAGGAGTAGCAATAATCTTATCACCATCAGTTTTTACTAAACTTTCTATAACTTTACTCAAATATCCATTATTATTGCTTTCACAAATTCCCCTTTTAACTGCTCCATTTTCTGTAAGAGTGTTACCAGCCTTGTAACATACCATTCCATAATTATTACTCTCGTTATCCAAATTAGATAAAAAATCATATGCCAATTCAAAAGAATTTTTCCCATAAAAATCATCAGCATTAATCATTGCAAAAGGTTCATGCACATATTCTTTGAGACAAAGTAAAGCATGAGCTGTTCCCAACGGTTTAACTCTGTCCTTTGGAAGTTCATATCCGAGAGGAATATTATTATTTTCTTGAAAAACATATTCTACCTTTATATGTGGTTCAACTCTTTTTCCAATAGTTTCTTTAAATATTTCATAATTTTCTTTTTTTATAATAAAAATAATCTTATTAAATCCGGCATTTACAGCATCATAAACTGAGTAATCAATTATAAATTCTCCGTTAGGTCCAACAGGCTCTATCTGTTTTAAACCTCCAAATCTACTGCCCATTCCAGCCGCTAGTACAACTAAAGTAATATTTTTTTTCATAATACTCCTTTCCAACAAATAAAAATTTAATGAAACCAATTTGTTAGATAAATTATATCAAATAAAACAAAAAAAGTTAATAGTTTGCATAAAAATAATAAAAAAATCACACAATTATATCAGAATATTCGCAGATATTCACTAAGAAAATATTTATTTATTTTCTTTTTTTTGCTATACTTTTGTTAGGAGGAGAAAATGGATATTTTTTGTAAGATAATAAATAATGAAATTCCTTCTTATACATTATACGAAGATGAAATAGTAAAAGTTTTCCTCGATGTAAATCCAAATCATAACGGTCATACTCTAATTGTTCCTAAAAAACACTATCAAGATTTTTTTGATATTGATTCTAAGACATTAGAACATATTTTTAAGGTAGCTAAATAAATGGCTTTCTTATTAAAAGAAAAACTAAATTATGATGGAATATCTCTATGTCAAAACAACGGTCTAGGCCAAGAGGTAAAACATTTTCATTTACATCTGATACCTAAGTATAATAAAGAAGAAAAATTACCAGTTGAAGAAGTATACAACAAATTAAAATAAAAAGTATTAATTCTTATACTAAAAAATATAATGTATAGGAATTAATATTTTTTTAAAGAAAAAACTATCCGAAGATAGTTTCCTTAAACTTAGAATATTTTTAACATAAGAAAGCAGATCCTATTATTATAGCAAGTAGGATATATAAAACAACTACAATTAAGAAACCATTACTTCCATTACAAGAACTATTTCCAGACATTGTATGCACCTCCTTTATATTATATCCAAGCGCCAAGTATGATTATTAAAAGAATAAATAAAACTAAAACAATTGCAGCAGAAGATCCGCAAGTTCCACAGTTATTCATTATACATTCCTCCTTTTTTATATTCACATTATTTTATGGTAAAATTCAAAAAGTGTGTCGGATTATGCTCTACATAAAAGCCAAAAACCTTAAAATTATGTTAATTTTCCCATATTTTTAAAATAAACTTGTAATTTTTTTTTATTTTTGTTATTATATTAATGTGCATAAGAAAGGAGAATCAAAGTGCCAAAGAAAAACATTAAAGAAGAAAAGAAAAAAGAAGTAAAAAGTGTTAAAAATGTGAAAGTAAATAAAGAAAGTGATAAAAACAATAAAGAAAACAAAAAATCAGATAAAAAAACAGTTCACAAAAATCCAAATGTATCTAAATTTTTTGAATGGTTCGACCAATATAGATTAGCGATCTATGGTGTTATTGGGGGAGTTTTAACGACTGTTCTAGTAGTTATTCTTATTTGGCCAGATAGAATTGCTACTCTAAAAGATGGAACTCAGCCCGTCGCAAAGATAGATGGATTAACAGTAACTGCTGATGACTTATATACTGATATGAAAGAAGTTTATTCTATAAGTTCTCTACTTGAAAAAATAGATAATAAAATTCTTGAAAAAAAATATCCTGAAACAGATGAAATGAACGACGAATTAAAAAGTGAAGCTGAAAATTATTACAATGTTTATGAACAATATTATGGAACAAGTAAAGAAGACTTCCTTAAAAATAATGGATTTGGAAGTGAGGCAGCATTTCTTGAATATTTAAGATTAGATTACCGCAGAAACAAATATACTGAAGATTACGCTAAAAGTTTAATCACTGATAATGAAATAGATAAATACTATAAAGATAGTGTATTTGGTGATATCAACACTAAACATATTCTTGTCAGAGTAGAAGAGTCTGCAACCGATGAAGAAAAGGAAAAGGCCAAGAAATTAGCAGAAGAAATAATTTCAAAATTAAATGATGGAAAGACCTTTGATGAGGTAAAAGAAGAATACAAAGATTCTACAACTTATGAAGAATTAGGATATAAATCATATAACGCTAGTCTAGAGTCAGCATACATGGAAGAAATGCAGAAGTTGTCTGACAACAGTTATAGTAAGACACCAGTAGAAACTTCTTATGGATATCACATAATTTACAGAATAGATCAGAAAGAGAAACCATCTCTTGAAGACGTAAAAGAAGATGTAATCCAAATTCTAGCTGACAAAAAAATTGCTGATGATACAAATATGTCTTATATTTCATTAGATAAAATGAGAAAAGATGCTGGTCTTAAATTCACAGATACAGTACTAGAGAAAAAATATGATACATATATGGATCAACATAAATAAAAAATAGATGGTTAAAGTAAACCATTTATTTTTTTAAGTAGATTTTATTTTTCCAAATATTTTAACTGTATCATAAAAATTATTAAATTTACTACTCCAATTATTTTTAATTTCTTTAATTAATTTATTTTTAATAATTTCAGTATTTTCTTCTTCTTTTTCAAAGTAATCATAATACAAATATTTCAAAGTATCAATATTAGTCTCTTTATTAATAAAATTTATCAAAAATTCTTTCTTTTCCTTTTCGATCCTATTTGTATTATCTATCTTTTTCCTTTGCATTTTAATAATATTGATATTGTATACTTTATCACTTACTATTTCATCAATAACTTCTTCCTCTTCATCTAAAAGAAGACTACTTCTTTTAATTAGATTTCCCTTATCATTAAATAGAACTCCCATAACCTCTTTACCATTACTTATAAGGCACGATGGACCAACCTTTACTCTTGAATAAGTAAAAGTTCTCTCTTTAATAACTTCAATAAAATCATGACTTACAGTAACCTTATTATATTTCATATTATAAAAAATATCCTTATCTACTAAAAATAGCGGAATCTTTTTAATATTAATAATATTATCCTTTTTATTCCATTCAAAAAAACTATAATAATTATCATTAAAATTAAGAACTATATCATAAATAAAATTCATATTTTTTATCTCCTTTTATTGTTATTGATAAAATCATAATAATAAAACCAAGAATACTATAGTAACATTCTATTCTCCTGCTAATAAAATGAACATAATTACTAAAATTATACCCGATAGTAGTAAGATTTAAATACAAAATAATAAAACTAAATCCAATCACCATAAGACCAAATCCTAATAAAAAGAAAAAAACTCTTACCATAATACCCCTCATTAAAATTTATTCTAATAAAAAGATATTATTAAGAGTTTTTATTATTCTATTTTATTTTTACCATCTATTTCAACTCTACTAATTGAATCAAATCTTTTTGATATTTTATCAGTAGTAACATTAATATTTTCGATATCCTTATTAACTGTTTCGATACTTCTAGATAATTTATCCCATCTATCACGATATCTCGAAAATTCAATTCCTAATTTATTTAATTCATCATGAATAATGCTAGCATATTTATCTCTCTCCATATTTTTAAGAAGTACTTCAATTGTAGTAAAAGTAGAAATCAAAGTTGTCGGAGAACATAACCATACCCTCTTTTTATGAGCATATTCTATTAAGTCACTATGATAGGCATTAATTTCTGCGAATAAAGCCTCAGCCGGTAAAAACATTATCGCTTGATCCGAAGTGACTCCAGGAATAATATATTTATTGCTAATGGCGTCGATATGCTTTTTAACATCTGTTTTAAATTCTTTTTCTGCTATGTTTCTCTCTCCTTGAGGCAATTTTTTATCGACCATTCTCTGGTAATTTTCTAAAGGAAACTTTGAATCAATTGCCACAACACCTAAAGGTTCTGGAGCAAATATAACAGCATCTGCTATTGTATTATTACCGAAAGTATATTGTAGCCTGTATACTTTGTCATTTTTTTCTCCAAAGATACTAACTAAGATATGTTTTAAATTAATTTCTCCAAAAATCCCCCTACTTTTTTTATCTGTAAGAATACTCTGAAGTGAGACAATATCGGTAGATAAAGTATCTATTTTTTTTTGGGCCTCATCGATTTTAGATAATCTCTCTAGTATATTAGTAAAAGTCTTATTTGTTTTAGCAAAATTATCATCTAATCTTTCGTTAACCTTATTATTAATTTGCACTAGTTTATTTTCTATTCTTTCGTTTAATCCATTAAAATTATCATTCATAGTTTTCATAATATCAATTTGAAAACTAGATAGTTCTTTTACGGTATTAGTCTCCAAATTACCGAGTCTCTCTGTAATTTTTCCTTCATTCAAGTTTTTACTAATTGCTATAATAACAAGTATTATCACGATGACAAGTAATCCGATAATTATATAATCTAGCATAATTTATAACCTCCATATTTCATATAAAAGTATAACATACCTTTTGTCTTAAGTAAATAAAAATACTCAAAATACCAAACAATTGTACAACAAAAAAATAGCAATATGCTATTTTAATAAGTTAGTTATTAACCCCATGTCTAACTACAGGAGTATTACTAGTTATTGCATCAAAAGAGTATCCATTGTTCTTACCAAATCTAATAATATCTCGAAGTGCATTAACTGTGGCCGTATGATTAGCAGAATCGTGCATTAGTACCACATTAGTTTTACCATGTGATAAATTATTTATAACATTAGAGTAAATATTAGTACTATTGTAAACATCACTTCCAGCATCATTAGAATCAATATTCCAATCGAAATAAGTATATCCTCTATTTACAACTTCACTAGTAAGATAAGTCATAATACCAGAACTATAATTTCTACTTATTGTGTTCGAACTTCCTCCGGGAAACCTAATTATATTAGATCTAATTCCTATGACGCCATATACTCGATCACTAATCATTTGTAAGTCTTCAAAATAATTACTAGCACTAGCATAAATATAACTATAATCATGAGTATAACTATGCAGTGCAATAGCATGCCCCAAATCATAAGCTCTCTTCGTATTAACATCAGCTCCTGTAACAAAGAATGTAGCCTTAACTCCCTCTTCCTCTAAAATATTAATAATTTGTCCTGTTAAGTTACTAGGGCCATCATCGAATGTTAAATATATAACACCATTTCCATAATAACTACTACTAGGTCTCGTAATAACTTTAACATCTCTCGTCTCTTCACTCTTATTTCCTTTTTCGTCAGTAACTTCATATTTTATCGTATAAGTGCCTACCGTACTTGTATCGACATTGCCACTTGTTATCACTTTACTAGTAATATCACCGTCACAGTTATCAGTAGCAGTATAAGATGGATCTTCAAAGTAACCACCAACATAGATATACATCTCTTTGTCACCATTAAGTTTTATCGTAGGCTTTTCTTTATCTTCAAATATAAGTTTTCTAACAACCTTATAATAATTACCCGAACTATCGTTAACCTCATATAAAACATTGTCATCATTATATGAAACTTTTACCTTATCAGTTATATCTTTATCGTAATTATCACTAGCGGTATATCCCTCTTCCTCATATTTTTTACCGGGACAAACACTTGTTTTATTTCCACCTCTCAAAGAAATTAAAGGTTTTTCATTATCGACAACAGATACTGTAAAATTCTTCTTTCTATTAAAAAACAAATATTTAATTTTTCCTGTCACCGTATATTTACCAATTTTACTAGCATCAACATTATCAGTAAAATGTACTTTATCTGTTAAGTCAGTAAATAAATTATAAGCTTTAATCTTTATACTATATTCTTTGTTATAGTAAATCGTATCATTTTCTAGTACCATATTCGGAAACAGTACAGAATATATAAGTAGTAAAAAAGTAATCACTATTAAAATTAAAAATAAAGATTTAAGCTTTTTCATCCTTCTTCACTTCCCATACTTCCACAATAACAATTATATCACTTTAGTCAAAAATTTACTATAAAAAATCTTATTTTATTATAAAAAAACAACCCTTATCATTTACAATAAAATCATAATAATAAAAAATTACTAACCAATATAGCAAAAGTAAACTGTATAAGTTAAAAGTGATAAAACTAATGCTATATATGATATATTGTTACAAAATATATATTACTGTGCTTTAAAAAATTGTAATAAAGAAGATGCTGTAATATGCTCATATCTTTAGTGTACTAAAGTGTATAAATATATCCAAGTAAGACCAAATAATCCCCTATGAACAAACACCTTAAGATATAATCAAGATATGTGATAATGTCAAAATTTGCTTGTATATAGCTAAAATAATTTTGTAGGAAAACGCCCATTTTATTTTAACATTATCAAGTGATAAGTCTAAATATTGGGCTATATTAGATATTAACAAAAAAAGAAATCGAATTCAATTCTTTCGATTTCTTAAAAACAGCCTTTTATAATTTAATTTGTACTATCAGTAGAATTAACATCAGCACCAGTGTCAGAAGATGATTCTTTATCAACTTCTTTTTTTACAATAAGATTACCAATTTCTTGTTTTGTTTCAGTATCATAAACATCTACACTAAAATCATTAGTATAATCTTTAAATGCATAGAAGATATCTTTTCTTATTTTACTACTTTCACTATAACCTCTTGCTTCTTCAAGACCTCTATTACACCAATACTTAGTCTTGCAAGAAGCAATATCTGTTACACCTTCACCAGCATGTCTTTTTAAAATATCATTTACTTTTTTATCTGTTTCTTCAGCATCCTTTACTAACGCATCATAGAATTTTTGGACGTAATCATCAACCTTAATAATTTCTGGATCAATATTTTTTAATTTACTGTAAGTTTCATCAAATCGCATCTTTTTATATGTATTGAAATCACTATAACCAGTAATCTTATTAAGTACATCAGTATCTGTTTTTGTACCATTGACAGCATTAATATTACTAGCAAATTCAACAAATCCATCAGTATATCCAACATATCCAAGCATTTCATACGAGAACCACTTAAAACTATAAGAATCTGCTCTTCCTCTAGGATTGTTAGGTTGGTACCAGTGGACATTCAAAATATTCTCTCCACCGTACATATTAATTCCGTTTACTTTATCAATAGCACCAGGATATATAAGTAAATTATTTTCATATAAATTATCTATTGTTTGTAAATTCATTTTTCTATACTCATCAGCACTTATCTGTTTATATAATGTCCTTTGTTTTTTAATTCTATCAGCTTCTGAATCTTCGTCTCCTTCGAGGTAAGAAGCCTGCACTGCAACTACCGCCTGCTCTTCAGGTTCTAATTGTAAGAATGCTCTTCCCTCAAGATAATCCATAATATATATAACTTGGAATAATCTATCGTAATAAGTTTTTATTTTCTCTTCACTATTAATTGTTTCAGGCTTTAAATTTGAGGCAATTCTAGCATCACTTTCAAAGTATCTCGAAAAATTCATTGTTATATTAGTTTCATTAAAACTTTGCATTAAGAAGTTATCTGCCATATCTTCTCCGCCAGTACCATCTCTTCGATCATTATTTTTCATAAATAATCGAGCATCAATGTTATGAGCAGACTCATGTGACCAAGTTTCAAATGTATATTCTTGGGCACTTTCTCCTGATAGAATATTTCCATCGAAGAGTCCTTCACTTTCCCAACGAATTATTGAACCAGATGCCCCGGCAGCATTAGCACCATCATGTGGCCATACACCTACTACTTCATTAAAGTTTTTATGGAATGGATCTTCGGTAACATAAAGGGCCTGATAAGTTGAAAATCCATTTTTATCGTAAGCATATCTCTTATCTAATTGCCATATATGAATATTATTAAATAAAGTATCATCACCTAATAGATCCGCCACTGTGTTGTAATAAGTTTTCATTCTCTCGACGTAAGCATCAAATTTAACTTTAAATAGTTCAGCTTCTTCAGGATTATTTGGATCTACCATATACGTTCTAAGTGAACCAATTATATACTGTGCTGGACTCGAAATAATGTATGACGAATTTTCTGGAAGTGTCAATATTGGTAAAAGAAAATTAAGTCTATTTTTGTAGTCATCAACATATTTTTCATCCTGATTACTAAAATGATCCCATAGTGTATACTGAATTTCAGGATGACTATCTACGCCGATTTCAACAATCCACCCTTTAAAATGAGAAGCAACAAAATGATCTATAGTATCATCCGTAAATTCATTTACCAAGTACTCCAAAAATTCAGGAATACCATCTAATAGTGTATAAGGTTTTAAAAGTTTAACATAAGTATTATTTGTTGAAGATGTATTAAAGTTAGTAGGATCAGTAAAATACAAATTAACTATTTTTGACATTGTAAGTTCTTGATTAAATCCTTGCATATTAAATAGTACAAAATCATATAACTTCATTCCATTAATATCTATATCATAGAAACGTCTAAAATAATTATAAACATATAGCGCTTTTTCAATTTTCTGATTCTTTTTAACTTCTCTTTCAATATAATTATTTATACCATCATCATTAGTTATATTAGTAAAGTTACTATTAGATAGATACTTTAAGACAAATTCTCTAATCTCTTTTTTAGTAGTATCATTATAAAAATCACGATATATTCTACTATCATTACCATCTGTTAATGAATCTAAATTAGTTCCATAATCCAAGTTATCTAAATAATTAACTAAATTACTTATAATTTGTGAATCTGCATCGATTACGTAATGAGGATAATTATAATCAATTTTTAAATCAGAAAGGCAACCATATCATAAATATTATCATAAGTAACACTATACTGTACTTTCTCATTATTTTCAAAGACAACTTCAAGTTTTATAATTTTCTTCGCATTATCACTAGTCAAATAAGTAACTATATTTCCACTATTATCTATTGGTACGATGTGTTTGATTCTCTCATTAATCAAATTATTATCACTTACACTAGATGCCATTTCAATAATTTGCCTCTTTTCATAGAAAGGCATTAATTTCATTAAGTTATCATATAAAATATCTTTATTCTTATCATAACCATCAATGTTTTCAAAAATGGAAGTTATATTTTCAATTCGTAACTTTGGAGGATTACTATACGATACACCTTCTAAGTTCCATATTTTGCTATCAAAACCAGCCTTTTCAAATAACTCACTATTTACCATATCTCTAGTAATCGTTATTATTCCTTCTAGATTATCATCCTTATCAGTCAAATGATAATTATTTTTTAAAGATTTATACTGATTTACAAATTGTTTCCTATTTTCATTTAAAGAAATATTACCATTAAATGTCGATCTGCCACTATAAGTACAAGCAAAATCACAAGAGTAAGAAGTATCATTACTTATTTTTACATTAACATAATTATTGGTTATCACCGAATTTTGTGCATTTCCAATAAAACTAGAAGTATAGTTATTGTAACCATTTACTACTCCGATAGCATAATTATTTTTAATAATTGCATTTTCCGTTTTACCAATTAATCCTCCATTTTGCTGTGTTCCTCCGCCTTCTAAGTGGACTTCTCTTACACCGCATTCTTCAACCGTGGTATTAGAATCCGCAATTCCGATTAGACCACCTTCCGGCTCATCACTAGCGGTAAATTTAGTTACTCTATTTACCAAAACATTTTTAATAGTAGTATTTTTGGTATTATTAGCCAAAGCCCCCCTTCCATTACCATCGAGAGTTACATTTTCTATCACCAAGTTTTCTACTTTTCCACCACTAATTTTATCAAATAGCGGTTTATTTAAATTCTTAATCTTATAACCATTACCATTAAAAGTACCGCTAAATTCTTCGACATAAGCTATTTTATCAGTACTTATAACGCTCGCATCATAATCGTGAGTTAGTGTTACTACCTTATCTTCCTCTAAATCTTTGATCAATTTTTCAAAAGCAATATCAGGATGAATTTCATTTTCTACATTATTATCTCTTATTTCACCCAAGTCCAACTTTATAATTTGTCCTTCACGATTTTCTTCGGTCAAATAATTAAATTTAAGTTCTATCATCAGATGATTATCACTTTCGGTAACACTTTTAATTCTTGCACGTACTGAAGGCATATTTCTCGTTGAAACCTCGACAAAGTAATCATCTTTATTTTCCTCGATATCACCTCTATCGATAACATCGATAAGGGTAGATTGCTCTTCAGTTCCCGTAATTTTGTATACACTAACATCTTCGATATCTTTAAGTTCAATATATTTCTTATCTAAAGAGATAGTCTCTTCAAAAATTTTAATATCTTCATTATAATTATCACTACCGAAAATTTTATTACTGTCTCTATCATAGTCAGCAAAGACTGTTACTTTATATCTTAAAGTATCATTTATTCTTTGAAACTCGATATTTTTATTATAATCACCACTATATATAGTATTTCCATCTTCATCAGTAACCACTACTTTTGCTACACCCACAAGTGAATTATCTGAGTCCTTTGAAACAAATTTTATTTTGATATCACTATCAGTAACTTCATAAGAATAATCCGTAATCTTAATAATATCTCTTAAAACTTCTGGAGAGAAAGTATTATCATTTTCTAATTTGATACCTTTACCATTATTTAAAATAATATCCGTAATTTTAATTTCTTTTATTCCTGAATTAACGTATCCATTTAAAATAATTTCATAACCATTTTCACTCTTTATCAAAGCATATTCTTGATTATCGATAACGACCCTCTCTGGTACAATTTCTGAGTCTTTCTCTATACCAGTAATATCAAATTTTAATTTAATTTTTTCATTCTTCTCAAAATAATTATCATTATTTTTACTAATAGCGGTACCATTTTCTATTTTTATATTACTATAATTATTCTTATCATATAAACCATATTTAACTTTATAAATTTCCCTACCTTTATATTCATTTAAACTTTCGGTATCTTCTTCTATTGTATTAGTATCTAAATCATAATCCCCTTTAAAAGTCAAATCGAAAAGTTTATCCTTATCAACATTATCAAAAGTTACTGAGTTATATCCTCTTTCTATTTTCTGTGACTGTCCATTTAGGTCTATAGTACCATTAGTAAAACTGTTGTCATCATCTTTAGCATTTTTATCCAAAGTAACATTAAAATCGAAAGTCACTTTACCATTCTGATAATCCTCGTCAGTTATTTTTAAATCTTCAATTTTAGGTGTATCTTTTAATACATCGATAACTATTGATTTATTCTTAACCGAAAAGAATTTACTTACGTTACCATTATAATGATCATACTGTAATTGAACTCTACTTACAGTCAATTCTAGAGGGCCCGATTCTTTTGGTACTGTTATGACAGTATACTTACAAAACTTTGTATCTGTCTCATCACAATAACTTTCCACGCTAGTATTATAAGTTACACCATTTATTGTAATTGCCGCTACTTGAACAGCATCAGGGTAACTAGGAGCAAGCATTTTCTTAATATCATCTGAAATATATATCTTATACCTTACTTGATATTTCTTTTGCCCTTTTGTCGGATATAATAATTTTTGATAACTAGAATTATTTAAACTATTACCTACATCCAAAGCAGTAATTTTAATACTATCATCATCTATAACATCAATTTTTTCTTCTGTTAGTTTAGTGTCATTATAAGTGTATTTATCACCTAGAGCATAATCTGCTACTATCTGAACAGTATAACTACCATCTGCATAACCATTATTAGCCTTATACTTCAAATTTACTAATTTATGACCATTACCATTTTTTTGAACATCAGTTAGATCTATTTCTTGAGAAAAAATTACGTTTCCATCCGAATCGACAAGCACGGCCTTTAGACCAGAAAGTGTCTTATCGGTATCAGTTACGTCGAAAGATACATCAATACTTCCTTCTTCGGTATTAGCATCAAGGTTAATATCTGAAATTTCAGGATTTTTCTTTAAAACATAGTAAGTAAGATTATTAACCTTATAATCTTCATTATTATTAAATGATTTAACACTATTTAACTGTACACTATCTAAAGATACTGTATGTTTACCATGAGTAGTATCGGCACCATCTAACTCTATTTCGTAGTGGTCCTTACCATTAGTTTTCGTAATTGCATATTGTTTATCATTTATCGTAGCATTTATAATTTGTGCATTTTTAGTATTAGTACTTGTAAAACTTATAACAGGATTTTCCCCAGGTTGAACAATATCCGTAATAGAAGCATTATTAAGTACAAAGTTATAGTCCCCTTCAAATATAAATGAATGTGAAAACATTTTTTCATCAACAAATGAATTAGTACTATCATTTTTATTACTATCTAGATCGTAGTTTCCAAGAATATCGACGATATATGTCTCACCTTCTATAAAATCATAAGTAACCTTTTTATTACCTTTGAAAGATTCTTCTAAAACCTTTTCATCATTATTATAAATTATAATTTTTCCATCTTTAAAGGCAATATCTTCATCTATTAATTCAAAACTCAAACTTTTTTCTTTTTCATCTATATTGATATTATGAAGATAAGGAACATCCTTTAAGACATCTATTTCAAATTCTAACTCTTTATCGAGTTGTTTACCATTACTTAGAGCAACCTTTGTAATTTTATATTTATAGATACCGGCTTTCTCAGGCGTGTCTATAGTAACAGTATAACTGTTTTCATCATTTTTCTTAACCGAGTATTTCCTACCATCAATATATACATAATCGATTTCTAAATCAGAAGGATCTGTCTCTGCCTCAAAGATTAAATAATTTTCTTCTCCTTTCTTAGGATATCTAGAATTGACCGATGGATTACTAAGTATAATATCACTATTTTTTGTAGTATCTTTTACGTGATCAGCAACGTCTTCAGTGTCAATTTTTCCATCATTATTATAGTCGTATTTATTTTCTCCATATGATATAAATATACTACTATTATTATTATTATCACTATCACTATTATTTTTACTATCCTTATCTTCCTCAGTTGTAATACCAATTATGTAATCCATTATTGACGATGCGTCGTCATAATCTTTTTTACCATCGTCATTGACATCGGATTTATTAAAACATTTAATTGTCAACACTATTGTTGATAGAGACAAAATAAATAGAAAAATACCTACAATTATTTTAAATCTTTTCTTTCTATTATCATCAAACTTTTTCAAATTATTAATACAAATAACAATTATCATGGTAAGTACAGTAAGTACGGCAAGGACAATTGTTATAGGAAGTAACGAAAATACTTTAATAGGCTTACTTTCATTAGTTACATTTTCATTAACTTTATTATTAGGGATACTTTCTCCCTCGACAGCATTTTTAGTTATGAGAACAGTCACATCGACATTATCTAGTTTAGTAGTGTTATCACCATCAGATATTTCTGAATTACTAAGATAAATTTTAGTGTTACCTGCTTTTGCATCTTCCCTAACCTTAAGTCTAATTTTAAAAAGACCATTTCCATTAGTTCCACTCTTATTGATGAGCCCAAACTTATTATTATCATTATTAAAAGAAACAGAAGACCAGTCTCCTAACTCCTCAAAATCACTTTTATTTATTGCTTCAAAAACTTCACTATCAAGACTTAACTGCCCCGTATAAGCATAAACACTCTTCAAATCATCCAAAGTTACAGTTAGTGTTATCTCATCTCCCAAGTCCGCATCTTTCCTATCACTAGTAATACTAACCTCTTTGGCATAAATGTCTTGTCTTCCTATCAAAAATATTATCGCTATTACAACCAAAAACAATATCTTTTTAATCTTCATAAAACCACCTATACCTTACTATTTTTTTACATAATTATATGTAATTTATATCAATATTTTATTATTAATATTACATTTTGTCAATTGCTTCTACTTAATTATTTTTACTTTTTTTCTTAGTCACAAAATATAATAATTTAACTAAAAAAATTAATTTTTTGTAGCAAATTAATCATAAAAAAAATACTATTCCAAAATAGTATTTTTCTCCGGCTTAATATTCTTTTCATACACAGTAACCTTAAATTTATCATCTACTGTAGCAAGCAATATATTATCATAATTATCATATCCCTGAACTTTAAGTTCATGATCGAGCCATTTTTTATCCTTTCCAAATTCCTTCATATTATTTTCCATATATTTACCATCAATAATTACATTAGCGGTAAGATAACTCTTCTCTGTCTTGACCTTCATATCTTTCTTCGTAACCGGTTTTTCCTTATCTTTAGGAAGAAAACTAATTGAACCATTTACTTCCATAATCGCATAAGATATTTCATCAAGATTAAAATATCCCGCTACTCTAGCTTCGGCAAGTAACTGATTGACATCAATTCTTGCTTTTTTAAGACCAGATTCAATAATTTTTGAGTTTTCCACCAGAACTGTTGGTACACCCGCAAAAATTCTTCTTGCTCTGATACTTTTCATTGTTAGTAGTGATATAAGATATGCAATAATACCATACAAAAATAATGATACCATGCCAGCAATTAAATCCTTTTCCAAATCCAAAGAAATATCTGCTGCAATTGATCCTATCGTAATACCCACTACATAATCATATAAACTTAGTTGTGAAATTTGTTTTTTACCGAGCATTTTCGTAATTAAAAATAATAACGCTAGTACGAGAACAGTTCTATAAGAGATACTAATCAAATTATCCATAAAACACCTCACAATTATTATGAGATGTTTTTAATTTTATATACCTCTTATATTGTTAATAATCATTGATAATAAAACACTTATAATTATAAGAACATAATATTTACCTAAAATTTTATTGATAAAGTTAATTGTATTTAGTTTATTAAGTATAATATCAACAGATAAAGAAACAACGCATACTACGAAAAAAATAAACAGTGGTATTCCCAAAATATTATAATTAAAAGCCTCTTTAAATTTTAAATTATAAATAGCCAAAAAACTTCTTGTAAGACCACACCCTGGACATCTAATGCCAAATGTCAATTTAAAAGGACAGGCTATATCAAAAATACCACTTGTAACAAAAATTACAAATGATATAGAAGATAAAATAATTAATAAGTTAATAATTCTTTTCATTAATCTCTTAAAGGATTACCATTAGCATCCTGGTTAATACTTCCTGAAAGTATCATAATTCCTTCAATTAATCCCCAAATTTCAGAGACAAGTGCCAAGAAGAAACAAGATAGTACAGTAATTAAGAGTTGTGCTACCGCTTTTCCAGTATAACCTAAATAGAAATTATGAACGCCAAATGCTCCCAGAAAAATACCAAGTAATCCAGCAGCCATCTTTGATTTAGCATTAGGGTCATCATTAGAGGCATTTTGTTTTTTAATTTTAACCCCACATTTTAGACAAACATCCTGATTTTCATTAAGTTCTGCCCCACAGTTTGAACAAAATTTTGCCATACTTTACTCCTCCTTTTTAATAATATAATTTTATCACAGTTTTTCTAATTTGTAAATTTATCTAGTAAAATTTTTAACATTTCCTTTTCTCTTGCTAGGCTCTCTATTTCTTTGTCGACAATTTCTCTAGGAGCCTTATTAACGTAATTTTCATTATTTAATAGTGCTTCTCTTCTAGCAATAGATTTTTCGAGAGTTTCTCTATCTTTGAGTAATTTTTCTTTTTCTAATTCCTCATTAGAACTATTATCATAAATAATACCAATTTCAAAATCTTTATATTTTATGAAAGTAATAACCTTTTTAGAATCTTGAATAATTTTATCACCAAGTTTTAACATGTTTACAATTAATTCCTTTTCATTGTTATTTGGTATATTTAAGAAAACAGAAAAATCTTTTCCAATATTAAGTTCTTTCTTTTTGTTTCTAAACATCGTAATAAACTCTAAAACATCGTCGATGTTTGTTTCAAAAATTTCGTCTTTATTGTAAGCAGGATACTCAGAAAGCATAATTGATTCCTCTTTATGTATCGGAATTTTACCAAAAATTTCCTCGGTAACGTAAGGCATAAAAGGATGAAGCATCTTAATAATATCTAAAAGAACCTTTATAAGTACACTCTTAGTCGTATTATCTTGATAAAATTTTGAAAGTTCGATATATTTATCACAAAAATCATCCCATATAAAACTATATAAAGCGGAACCAGCAATATTAAAATCGTACTTATCCATGCTTTTTTTAACTTTTTTAATAGTTAGATTTAATTTAGTAAGAATCCACTTATCCTGTTCTTTTAAATTTTCTAATGTGTAATCATTTTCATTAAAGTCACCAACATTCATAAGAACAAATCTTGAAGCATTCCATACTTTATTAATAAAATTCCACGTCGATCTAATTTTTTCTTCATCATATCTTAAGTCCATACCAGAAGCGGTATTGGTCGTAAGGAAAAATCTTAAAGAGTCAGCCCCGTATTCCTCTATTACATCCATAGGATCGATTCCATTTCCTAGACTTTTACTCATCTTTCTTCCTTGCTTATCTCTTATTAACCCATGAATTAAACAATCTTTAAATGGTCGCTTTCCTAAAAACTCGAGACCCTGAAAAGTCATTCTATTAACCCAAAAAGGAATAATATCGTAGCCGGTTACTAATACATTGTTTGGATAGTATCTTTTTAAAAGTTCGCTATTATCTGGCCATCCCAAAGTACTAAAAGGCCAAAGAGCACTAGAAAACCAAGTATCTAAAACATCGGAGTCTTGTACCCATCCTTCTCCTTTAGGTTCTTCAGTTCCAACATAAACTTCTTCTCCTTTATACCAAGCCGGAATTCTATGTCCCCACCAAAGTTGTCTAGATATACACCAGTCATAAGTTATTTCCATCCAATGATTCATAATTTTTTCATATCTACTAGGAATAAAATTGACTTTTGTATCTTTATTTTTTTGATTTTCTAAAACTCTATCAGCAAGTGGTCTCATTTTAACAAACCATTGTTTTGATAAGTATGGTTCTATCATTACATCAGTTCTCTCCGAAAATCCCACATTATGATTAATTGGTTCTACATCGATGAGTAAATTCTTTTCCTTAAGATTATCTACTAACTTGTCCCGACATTCAAACCTATCTAATCCCTTATAAATACCAGCATTTTCATTCATTGTACCATCAGGATTCATGACGATAATTCTCTCTAAATTATGTCTATTTCCCACTTCAAAATCATTAGGATCATGAGCGGGAGTTATCTTAACAACTCCTGTTCCAAACTCCATATCGGCATGATAGTCACAGATAACAGGAATTCTCTTATTAATGATTGGTAATATAACATTTTTTCCAATATATTTTTTATATCTTTCATCCTCTGGATTAACCGCTACTGCAGTATCTCCAAATAGTGTTTCCGGTCTAGTAGTGGCAACTTCCAAATACTCATCACTATCTTCGAGCATATATTTAATATGGTAGAAAGCACCTGGGACATCCTTATATATAACTTCTTCAGATGATAAAGCAGTTCTAGCAACAGGATCCCAATTTATAATTCTCTCTCCTCTGTAGATAAGCCCTTTATTATATAAATCAACAAATACTTTCTTAACAGCCTTTGATAGACCTTCATCCAAAGTAAATCTCTCTTTCGAATAATCTAGTGCAAGACCTAATTTTGCCCACTGTCTATGGATATTTTCTGCATATTCTTCTTTCCATTGCCAAGCAATTTTTAACCATTCATTACGATCCATACTTCTAGGATCGATACCCTCAGATTTTAATTTTTTATCGATTTTAGCTTGTGTTGCAATACCAGCATGATCCATTCCTGGAATCCAAACAGCATCAAAACCACACATTTTCTTATATCTTATAATAATATCCTGAAGAGAAGTGTTCCAAGCATGTCCCAAATGTAATTTTCCCGTTACGTTAGGAGGAGGGATAACAATTACAAAAGGTTCTTTACCCATATCTTTCGACGTAAAATATCCCTTTTCCCTCCAGATATCATATTTATCTTTTTCCACTGTTAAATGATTATATTTTTTATCTAACATCTTTCATCTTCCTCTCAATTATAAAAAGAGCAATTAAAATAATATAAATATGCTCTTTATTAGCACAAATAAATTATTGAATAGCCTTTAAACTACTTATCTTTTCTTCGACCCGATTATTATAAATTTTTGTAATTTGTTTAAAGAATTTCTTAATATCATCATTATCAAAAGTAAGTAATTCATACATTCTATTAATATAATTTTTCTCTTTTAATAGATAGTAGGAATACAAATAATTAAATGAATTAATCTTTGACAAGACAATTAAAACAGTATCAGCAGAACTCTCACTCATCCTTGGACTAATAGCTTTAAATTTCTTAAAATCTTCATATATCAAACTATTAGGATAACTATCTATTCTTGTATCGACGTATGGATAATTTACAAATATTCTAAAAGACTCCAAATTATGAGCATCTTTAATAATTGCGCATATATGTCTAGTTTTATCATCTATTCCTCTAGGAAATCCATTCTTTTCATAAGCATAAATAGCTATTTTAACTATGTCATCATACTTCTTATCTTTTGTAACTTCCCTAATAAGTTTTTTATTAAATAGTACATCGATTGTTTTTTCGTAAGAGTCTTCATTATCACCATCTACATGATAGTCAGGAGTTTTCGAAAAAGAGCCAATTTCATGAAAAAGAGCAATAAATTCACATAGAGCAACATCTTCTTCACTAAAGAAACTTAGTCCACTGGCAAGTTCACTAGCAATTTCCATAACTTTCAAACTATGAAAATACTTTGCTTTAATATTAATGTTATTCATATCATATTTTCGAACATACTGTTCAAAAATTTTCATAATTCTATTACTCTTCATAATCTTCCTCCCAAAATTTTCCAAACAAAACTAATGCAAATTTAATTAATATAAGTATATAATAAATTTATATATTTTTCAAGTAAATTAGTAAAAACAAATCCAATCTATTTATAAATAATTCTCTTACTATTACAAGAAAAAGTTAGTAAATATACTGAAGTTATATGGTATTAAAATTATATATTATAAAAATTAAACGAATAATGTTTTTTTTCATTATTCGTTTAGTATTATTTTCAATTAAAGTATTTATTAGTTAGGTCTTCTGCCTCCTCTTTGTTATTTTTTTCTTTATAGCCCAATAATATATTTTAAAATAGTATTCATCAAATATCTTGTCCATATTTTTAACCCTTCAATTATATAGTGTATTATTTTATATAATAGTTAGTAATTTTTTACAAAATCTAATTAAAAACTATTATTCTAATAAAATTATCCATCAGTTATTACATTTAACAGAGCATTTCTAAAATTTGCTCAAACCGTTACATATTTTCATTGCTTTTATCGATAATGTCTTCAATTTCATTTAAAGTTTTATCCAAACTAGCATTTACAATGACATAATCATATTTATCTTTATTTCTTATCTCTTCTTTAGCACTATCCAGTCTTTTTCTAATAATTTCTTCACTATCAGTGTTTCTACCTCTAAGTCTTCTCTCTAATTCTTTAAAACTTGGCGGAATAATAAAAATAGTAATAGTACTAGGGAAATTTTTTTTAATATTAAGAGCCCCTTGTGATTCAAGAACAGCAATGACATTATAGCCATTACTAATATTATTCAAAACAAAATTTTTAAGAGTACCATAGTAATTATCATTATAGTTAGTATATTCGAGAAAGTTGCCTAGTACAATATTCTTTTTAAATTCTTCCAAAGAAACAAAGAAATAATCTTTTCCCTCTACTTCATCTTTTCTTTTTTCTCTTGTCGTCATTGATACCGAATAAACTCCATATTTATGTTTAACTAGAAGATCTGCAATGGTGTTTTTTCCAACACCCGAAGGTCCTGCAATTACAAAAAATCTTTTTTCCATAGTGTCACCTTTTCTTATTCCAATATTCTCAAACTATTTACAAGTACCTGATATTTGTCATATCTTCTCTCGACATTACCATAGATACTTATAATATTGCCATTTTTAATATTTTTAAATCTTTCATAAACTTTAGGAAAAATAGTAATTGAAATTTCTCCAAATTCATCACTTCCCGTAATGAAAGCCATAACATCATTTTTTTTCGTGGTCGTCTCCCTAATTCTATTTATCATTACCACAATATTAATTCTTTTATCAAAGTAATCACTAATATTAGAAGAATTTACTAAATAATCTTCTCTATATTTACTAACAGGATGTTCTGTTAAATAAAAACCAATTGTTTTAAGCTCTAAATCTGTAAGTTCTTCTTTTGAAAACTCCTCATATATATCCATCTCCGGTTTCTCTACTTCAATTAATCCAGCATCTCTAGCAATATCAGCATAATTAATAATATTGTCGATATTCATTATAAGTGTTCTTTTGTTATATTCAAAACATTCAAAAGCACCAGCATAAATTAAATTTATCAAAACTTTTTTATTAATTGATGGAATTCTAACTACAAAATCTTCAAAACTACTAAAATCTCCCTTCTCTCTTTCTCCAATGATCTCATTTGAAATAGCAGTTCCCACATTACTTATAATTGAAAGAGGGCATACAATTCCCTTATCTGTGACATAATATAAATTTTGACTTTTATTAATGTCAGGAGATAAAATTTTAATTCCTGCTTTTCGTGCCCTATTTAGATATATCGTTGTCTTCTCGTTATTTCCAATAACATTAGATAAAAGACCCGATATAAAATATTTTAAAAAGTAGGTTTTAATAAAAGCCATTTTATAGGCAATAACTGAGTATGCTACCGAATGAGCCTTATTAAAACCATAGTTGGCAAACTTTAAAATAAGTTCATATACCCTTTCGGCAATATTATCATCATAACCATTTTTAAGGCATCCATTTATAAATTTCGGTTTTTCCTTTAAAATTATTTCTTCCTTTTTCTTAGACATTGCTCTTCTTAGAATATCAGCCTCTCCAAAAGAATAACCCGCAAGTTTCCTAACAATTTGCATAATCTGTTCTTGATAGATAATAATTCCATAAGTAGGTCTTAAAATATCTTCTAAATCCGGATGAATATAATCTATTTTTTCTCTTCCCTCTCGTCTTGCAATAAAAGAGTCAATATTATCCATTGGCCCTGGTCTATAGAGAGCTAAAGCAAGAGCAATGTCATCGAAAGAATTAACCTTAAGTTTTTTCAAAAATCTCTTCATTCCTGGAGACTCAAACTGAAAGATACCATAGGTATCGACATCGTAAAATACTTTGAGAGTTTTCTTATCATCTAGGGGGATTTTATCAAAACTAATATTAATCTTTTCATTTGCCCTAATATCATCGATGACATTACTTACGAGTGTAAGATTATCTAGCCCTAGAAAGTCCATCTTTAAAAGTCCTAAAGGTTCTAAATAATCTTTAGAAAACGCTGTTGTATATATACCCATTGGATTCTTATATAGCGGAATAATCTCATCGATATCTACACTGCTCATGACGATACCAGCAGCATGTATTGAAATATGTCTTGGAAGCCCCTCTAAATGAAGAGCCACCCTGTATAATCTCTTATATTCTTCTCTAGAATTAATCAACCTAAAAAATTTAGAACCTTCTCTATAAGAACTTTTAAGATCTCTCGTATCGATAGCCTTAGATATTTCATCAATAATTGGAAGCGAAATATCAAAGCATCTTCCCACATCTCTAATTACCTGTTTTGCTCCTAGTGTATTAAAAGTAATTATTCCAATAGCCTTTTTACTTCCGTATTTCGAAGCGACGTAGTCGACAACCAAATTTCTCTTTTCACTATCAAAGTCGATATCGATATCGGGCATCGTAACTCTCTCGGGATTTAAAAATCTCTCAAATAAAAGATCGTATTTAATGGGATCGATATCCGTAATTCCAATCGCATACGAGGCAAGACTACCAGCAGCACTACCTCTTCCTGGCCCCACCAAAATATTATTAAACTTTGCATATTTTACATAGTCCCAAACGACTAAGAAATAATCACAAAACCCCATCTCTTTTATTATTCTAAGTTCATAGTCTATCCTATCTTGATATACCTTAGGAACATTTCCTCCTAGTCTTCTCCTAAGTCCTTTATTACATAAATTAGACAAAAATTCAAAAGAATTAATATCCTTATCATAAATAGGAAGAAGACCGGACCTATATTCCATCGTAACATTACATTCTCTTTCAATCTTCTCCATATTATTTTTCATACTACTTGTTATAAAAGTATCAAATTCTTCTTTATTAAGTAGATGCTTACCCTTAAGAGTACCAAGTTCAAATTCGCCTAATTTTTTATCATCCTTAATCATAAAAAGATAATCTAAGTATTTATAATCATCTTTATCTAGATAAGAGACATCATTTATAAAAACTTCGTCTTGTGTGCTTTCGATTATCTCTTTCTTTTCTGAACATCCGATATAATATTCACCATATATCGAAATAATATTTTGATTATATGAATTATATGGCATAATCAAAATAAGATTATCAGCATGCTCTTTGAGTTCCTCTCTCGTAATACTTCTCTCCGATATAATAGTGGCAAGTTTAATCAAGTTCTTATAGCCATCATTATTTTTAGCAAGCAAAATAAATCTATCGTTGTTTTGGACGATTTCCATACCAATAATTGCTTTAATTTTTCTCTTTTGACACGCCAAATAAAATTCGTACACCCCAAACATATTATTGACATCAGTAATAGCCAAAGAGGAATAGTTAAGTTCCTCAGCTTTATCCAAAAGTTTATCTATCTTATTCAAACTTCCTAAGATAGAATAACATGTTTTAACTTCTAAAGCCGTAAACATAACTATTCCTCCTTTAAAATGTCATATAGTAATAATTAAAATCTAAGAGTCAAATAAGCAATAATGACTCCCGCTACTGCTATAATAGCGGCTAGTGTTGCAACTCCAGCAAATCCGTTACTACCTGGACCGATATTAGATGGTCCATTTACTTTTTTTGATTTAGGTTTATTTACTAAAGTATAACTTTCTGTCCCTTCTTCGAGAAATCCTCCTAATGGTGCATCAGTCCCTTCGATAGTTACTCTTGATTTACCATTACCATCCTTAAAAGTTCTTTCCATCGCCTTTCCCCTCACTTTCTTCTACTTTCTGCGATCATTACAATATTATCAGTTAAATATTTAATTCTCTCAATAATTCTTCTCGCCTTTACTTTACCTTCACCATCATTTGAAGATAGATGTTCTTCTAACTCTTCGAGTGATAGATTAGAAGTAAAGAACGTCGGTAACATTTCTTGCATTCGATATTGAAGTAGCGTACCAAGTATTTCATCTCTATTCCAATTAGTTGTCGTCTCTGCTCCAATATCATCGATTAGTAGTAGTTCTACTCTCTTAATTTTATCGAACAAACTACCAAAATCATCCGAGAAACTACTCTTTAATTCTCTTAAGAATTCTGGATAGTATATCGTAGCAACCTTTACTCCTTTCTTAGCAAGTTCATTAAAAGTTGCTGCTATTAAGTATGTTTTACCACATCCAAAATTCCCTGTCAAGTATAGTCCTCTACATTTTTCATTATTTTCATATTTTTTTATAAAAGTAGTAAGCCACTTAATAGTCTCTGTCCTACTTTTATCATCAGTATATATATCTTTCATCGATGCCGTAAGTATCTCTCTTGGCATATCGAAAGAAGTAATATTCTTTTGATATTCATTCTCCTTATCCATCTTTTTTTTATACTTACATGGAACATATGAAAATACTATATTACCATCCTCTATCTCTGGATAATAGACAAATCCTGTTATTTGATTTTTACATTCCATTATATTTTTACATTTAGCACATCTTTTAAGATCATCCGAAGAATCCTTAAAGTGTGAAGTATACTTAATAAGTTCTTTTCTTGGAGCCTTAATTTTACTAACTAACTTTTTAAAAATTTCATCATTCAAAGCCTCGTCAAAATTTTTTTCAAGTTCATAACTATTTAAAGTAAACTTCTCATTCATTATTTCACTTGTACTCTTCATTATTTATACTCCTTTAATAATTCTTCCAACTGATTATCTTCACCGATATCTACAGTTTCTTTCTTAATTTCTTTATCGAACCATAGAGGAACTTTATCTACCTTAGGAGAAGAATTAACTTCTCTCTTTTTTCTCTTTTTATGTTCTTTCTCTGCTATATTCATTGCCTCTTCGACAGTTTCTATTTTAAGTCTCTGCCACTCTCCCGCTATTGTTTCGGTAAGCCCTCTCGTCAGTTTATTATTGTTGGTATTTAGAATGTAATCAATTAAAACGTTTACGACTCCGGGTTTTAATTTATAATCAATGAGCAAATCTTCTGCTAGTTTAAGGTCTCTTTTTGTTGGATCTGCTCCATTATTTTTCTTAATTAGAAGTTCTTTTGGTGATATTGTCTCAAATGTATATATCATCCTTGCTCTATTCGAAGTATCCCCAATAGGTTTTCTTAGATATTCTGGCTGACTATTATCGACAATAGTAGGAAGTATTCCCCCATTATCAATTTGATAATAATTTCTAGCACTCTTTCTAAGTTCTTCCTTATTAATAGTTCCCCTATCATTAAAGCACCCCTTAATAATATTTGACATTCTTATAACATCAATATCATATATAAAAGATAAACTAATGATAAGTTCTTTAATTTCCCTTGTAAACACTCTACTTGTATCGATATTCTTCGGCATCGAATTAATAAGAAAATCAAAATCAAAATTACTATTGATATTAAGTTTAAGTTTATTATATTTTCTTATATCCTCGAGTGATAAATCGTACGATGTAAGAGAAACACTTTCAAATACATCATTAAAATTCTTTGTAATATCGACATAATTACTAGTATTAAACCTTGGCATTTTATAACTTTTAACCAAATTATCATACTCTTTTTTACCTATATTACTATACAAAACAATATTCAAAATAGGATGTGAAAGAAATTCCGAAGCGCTGACTGGAGAATACATCTGGTATATGTAGTTATTTACATTCCCCTTTTTAACTAAAGTCTTAACAAGACCGATAGCCTCAAGTTTTTCCCTCGCTCTTTCAATTTCTGAAACCGTCATCCTAAGGGATGATATAAGTTTTTGATGTGAAAAATCTCTACTGACTATTTCTGATGTATCCAAATCTGACCAAAGTGAAAAATATAACATTACTGCTTCTATACCAATAACAGGAAGATAAAGGTTTGTAATTATCTTTCTGTCCTCATTGTGAAGTACAGTTTTATTAATAACCACATAAGTATCCGCAGGCATTAGTGTATATCTTTCCATGGCATCACTTTCCTTAACCATATTGTATAATAAAAAGATATAAAAGTAAAGTAAAACAAGTATCATAAATTTTCAAAAAGTAACCAAAAGAATGTGCCTTAAAAGAAAAAGTTTTATATAAATATAGACTATCTCACACAAAGTCCCAGTCCCCTTGAAAATCGGTTATATATACTACCACATTTTTGATTCTCTGTCAATTAGTACTCTATTTTTTCACGAAATACTATTAACAAACCTCTCCTTCTAGTAGTGGGCCTTATCCCTAACTACAATTCCCAAAATGCTTATAATTAACAAAAGAATACTTAACATTAATATATGAATATTATAACAAGATAACAAATTGACAATTAAATTACCAGAAATATGCAAAGTAATGGGGATTAAAATATTCTTATACCTCAAAAATAAGAAAGCATTGATACCTCCAACAATAGCCCCGTATATTCCGCTTATATGGTTAGCATGGCATAAGCCGAAGATAACACCCGATAAAATAACCGTTAGCCACATAGAATTAAATTTGGCAAGTCTCGTAGTAAGGCCATATCTAAACACCATCTCTTCGAAAATAGGACCCACTATCGAAGAAGATAAAACATTAAGAAAAACAGGAATTCCCCTATTCACGTCGAAGACAATACCGATACCAAAAATAGTCATATTAAAAATAACTGCCAAAGCAACTCCGAGCAAAATAAAAGGAAAATAATCGCATCTTCTCTCTATTGCTATCTTATCTCTCCTATATACATATATAATATAAAACAGTTGAAAGATAAAAACTACGACATATGATCCCAAAGTAGCCCTCTCTTCACCAAAGACAAAAAAAGATAATATAAGTAAAGCATACAAAATAAACATAATCCCAAAAACTTCTTTCAGAGAACTAGCAAGATTTTTTAAGTACTTCATAACTACCACCTCATCATAAAAAACACACCAATATTCCAAATAACCTAAATATCTATTGCAATGTTAAACAAAAAAATAAGACAACAAAAATAATTATTGCCTTATTTCAATTTTATGCTTTCACATTAGTAACTGCAAGCACATTAATTGCTTGAAGTCCTTTAGCAGTTTCTATTAGATCAAATTCGACAAGTTGACCTTCGGATAAAGTCTTATATCCATCTTGCTTAATTGCAGAATAATGAACGAATATATCTTCGCCTTCTGGATAGTCTATAAAACCGTAGCCTTTTTCGTTGTTGAACCACTTGACTTTTCCTTGCACAATAACACCTTCCCTTTCTGTTCTTCCCTACAAGAATATTATAATATACTGCATAAGTGATTTGCAAACAATTAAGTAAGACAAAAATCGACAAAAAATTCTTGATGTGGTTACGCTAAACAATCAAAATGATAACATCACAAAATATTGATTTTCTCTGGTAAAAAATAACAATCAAAAATAAAAGGTTAAACTAAAAATATTAACTATAAGTAAACAAAAATAAAAAAATAGAAATATTATTTTCTATTTAATCTCGATTCCCATAATTTCTAAAATTCTATTCAAATCATTAATACTATCAAAGTAAATATTAATTTTTTTATTATCAACTTTAACTTTTGTTCCGAGCGTCTCCCTAAGCTCATTTTCTACTTCCATATATTTAGATTCCGAAGGCTTCTCGCGTCTCGTAATCGGAATTCTTTTTTTAATTTCTTCGCTTTTACTAATTTCCTCTAAATCGTGAACACTCATACTCTCTTTAACAATTTTATCTGCAAGATTTTCTACTTCTTTATCATCTTCCATCTTACTCAAAACTCTAGCATGCCCCATCGATATTTCTCCATTTAAAATCATCTTTTGGACGTCTTCTGGAAGATTCAATAGCCCTAGTGTATTCGTAATGTGACTTCTACTTTTACCAATTTTCTGAGCCAAATCCTCTTGTCTAATATCTAGATTATCGATAATACCTTTGTATGCCCAAGCAAGTTCAATAGCGGTAAGATTTTCTCTTTGAATATTCTCAAGTAGTGATATTTCTCTCATCTGGTCGTCGGTAAAATCTTTGACAATCGCTGGGATAGTGGGCAAATTAGCAATCTTGCTTGCTCTTAGTCTTCGCTCACCGGCGATAAGATCGTAACCCTTAATTGCCTTTTTGACGATGATAGGCTGAAAGACACCGTAATTCTTAATTGATTCGGCAAGTTCATTTAGTGCCTCTTCATTAAAAGTCTTTCTTGGCTGATAAGGATTAGGTCTAATTTCCCCTACCGGAATCTCCCTTATTTCATCTTCGGTCGCCGTCTCCATAATGTTACTTTCAAAAGTATCAAAGTCCAGTACTTCACTTGAAAAAAGTTCCTCTAAGCCTTTACCTAGAGCCTTCTTCTTCTGTTCCATTTCTTTCTATAACCTCCTTTGCTAAATTTAAATAAGCAATAGTTCCCTTATTTCTAGGTTCATATTCGAGTATAGGTTTTCCATGAGAAGGAGCCTCCGCTAGTCTAACTAGTCTTGGAATAATAGTATCGTAAACCCTCTCTTTGAAGAATCCCTTAATACTCTCTATTACCTCGACACCTAAATTAGTATTCGAAAACATCGTAAGCAAAACACCTTCGATATCCAAATTAGGATTAACCTTCCTCTGTGCTAGCATAATAGTATTGATAAGTTGCATAATTCCCTCTAACGCAAAATATTCACACTGTACTGGAATCAATACTGAATCAGCCGAAGCAAGCGCATTAGTAGTCAAAATTCCAAGTGATGGAGGACAATCTATCAATATAAAATCATACAAATTTTTAATTTTAGAAAGTTCTTCTTTAAGCCTTGTAACTCTATTAAAATTAGTTCCCTCACTCTTAAATTTTCTTTCTAACTCGATAAGTTCCATATCGACTCCTGCCAAATTAAGATATGCCGGAAGTAAATTTAAATTCTTACTCTTTGTTTTTACAATTGCCTTTTCAATAGAACTTTTCATCGTTAAAACTTCATAAATACTACTTTCTATATCTCCCTTATCAATTCCGACACCCGTCGTAGCATTCCCTTGAGGGTCTAAATCGACAAGTAAAACTTTTTTATTTAAAACACCAAGAGAAGCAGCTAAATTAATACTTGTTGTTGTTTTACCAACTCCCCCTTTTTGGTTTACTATTGCAATAATCTTTCCCATAACTGTCACCTTGTATTCCTTAAATACAATTGTACCAAAAAATATCAAAAAAAGGAATACTTTTTCCTTCACTTTTTTAATTACCTTCCGTGCCTGTAGTCACTCCAGGTTTTTGAAGCCTAAGGTCTTCAAAAAGAAATTTAGAGCCTAGGGTCTCTAAATTTAGATTCTTTATCTCATATTATCATTTACTATAAATAAACTAAATTCTATACATATACTGTGGTAACAATGATCATTTACTATTTATATTTGCTTTTTTATTGAATTACCAAAAATTTCTTGACATAATCAAAATAAAACTATATAATAAAATAGCAATTTGACTTGGAGGTGTAATATATAATGAAAAGAACATATCAACCTAACAATAGAAAAAAGGCTAAAAAACACGGTTTTTTTGCAAGAGTTAAAGGGAACGTTTTAAAAAATAGAAGAGCTAAAAAAAGAAAAAAATTATGTGCATAATTTTGTTTTCTTTTTTTCTTTTTATCTAAAGGTAAATAATGAAAAAGATAGAAATAATAAAATCATCTCGTGAATACAGCGAAATTATAAATAAATGCCAAGCAAAGAGAACTAAGTATTTTAGCGTATATTATCGCCCTAATAACAAGGATAATCGCTACGGAATTTCTATTCCCACCAAAACAGGAAAAGCAGTTGTAAGAAATAAAATCAAAAGAAGAGTAAAAAGTATCATTGATAACAACAAAAGTACTATACAAAAAGGTTATGACTATGTTATAATTGTTAGGAAAGGAATATTAGAATTAACGTTTAAAGAGGCAGAAAAAGAACTGTTAAAACTAATAAATATATAGGTGATAAACTTGAAACAAAAAAATAATATAAAAAGATTTGCCCTCATACTAATAAGTTTAGTAGTACTGACCGGTTGTACCAAAACATTAACTGGTGAAGATAAAAAAGTAGTTCGAACAGAAAATGGAAAGACATTAACAGAAAACATAATATGTAAGCCTACTGACAAGGATTCGATTGAACTCTATACCGAAAATGGAGTTAAAATTGATAAATTACCAACTTGTGAAAAATTTAAACCATTCAGTAACTACGAAGGATTGTGGACGACAATTTTTGTCAAACCATTAGCATGGATAATTATCAAAATAGGAGTCCTTTTAAGAAAAATACATCTTAGTACAGGAATAGCAAATGGACTAGCAATTATATTATCATGTTTAATAATAAGGTTTATTATGTTTCCATTTACCAAAAAAACTGCAATGCAGTCTGAAAAAATGAAAGAAATTCAACCTGCTATGCAAAAACTTGAAAAGAAGTATCAAAATAAAAATAGTGAAGAAGATCAAAAAAAGAAAGCAGCTGAAATGATGGCTCTCTATCAGAAACATAAGATTAATCCTATTTCTAGTTGTCTTCTATCGTTTATTCAAATACCATTACTATTTGCTTACTTGGAAGCAATTAATAGGACGCCAGTTATCTTTGAAAATAAGTTTTTATTATTAGATATGGGAATGACAATATCTCGTGGCATATCTTCTAATTTATGGTATGTATATGTAGTATTCTTTATATTAGTGTTAGGCTCATCGTATCTATCATTTAGAAAGACATTAAAAGATCAAACAACGATGGCAGCAGGAATGAAAGGAACTATTTATTTCATGCTTGCAATGGTAGTAATTGCATCGTTTAGCTTGCCAGTAGCATTAGGATTATACTGGATTACATCTTCGGTATTCACAGTTATCCAAAATCTAATGGTTGAAAGAAAGAAGGCAAAGAAGTAAATGAATAAGTATTATTACGAAGGTAAGACCAAGGAAGAAGCAATTAAACTTGCTCTTCAGGAATTAAAGTTAAGTGAAGAAGATTTAATAATAAATAATGTCGAAGAAAAGTCAGGATTATTAAAAAAATCAGTAAAAATAGAAGTATTAAATATAAATGAAATAATAACTTTTGTCAAAGAATTAGTAAGTAATATTGCTAAATCTATGAGTTCGGAAGTTAATCTCGAAGTAAGAAGAAGAGAAAATAGTATTTCGGTAACAATATTTTCTGATAACAATTCTATTCTCATTGGAAAAAATGGTAAAAATGTTACTGCTCTTCAATATTTAGTAAGACAAATTGTCAATTCTAAATTAAATAATTCTCTATCTATAACTTTAGATGTTGGAAATTATAAGGAGAAGAGAGCTAAGAGTATTGAATTTTTAGCCAAGAAATTGGCAAGAGAAGCCTATAAGACTAAAACTGAAGTAACGATGGATAGTATGAACTCTTATGAAAGAAGATTAGTTCACGAGGCTCTATCGAAAGATAAATATGTTTATACCGAGTCGATAGGTGAAGAGCCAAATAGAAAAGTAGTAATCAAATTAAAGGAAGAAAAGTAATTCTTTCTTTTTTTAACATCTTATGATAAAATATAACCGGAAAGAAGGAGTATTTATGGAAGATACAATCGTAGCAATATCAACAACTACTGGTATCGGAGCAATATCAATAGTTAGACTAAGTGGCGAAGATGCCATAGAAATTACAAACAAAATTTTCTCTAAAAATTTAAGTGATGCAAAATCTCACACTATTCACTATGGCTACATAAAAAACGGCAACGAAAAAATTGATGAAGTTTTAGTAAGCATTATGAGAGCTCCTAAAACATTTACGAGAGAGGACGTAATAGAAATAAATTGCCATGGGGGAATTGCTACTACTAACAAAGTATTGGAGCTTCTTTTAGATAATGGAGCAAGACTTGCTGAACCTGGAGAATTTACCAAAAGAGCTTTTTTAAATGGCCGTATTGATCTTCTCGAAGCCGAAGCAACAATGGATTTAATTTCTTCCAAAACTGAGACTGCTCGAAAAATATCCATAAATACTCTAACTGGAGAGACATCTAATCTTATCAAAAAATTACGTTCCCAATTAGTAGAAATCATAAGTAATATTGAAGTAAATATTGATTATCCAGAGTATGAGGATATTGAAGTTTTAACAAACAAAAAAATTCTTCCTCAAATAAAGATATTTAAACGAGATTTAGAAGAAATAATCAAAAAGTCTGAGGACAGTAAAGTTGTCAAAGAGGGAATAAAAGTATCGATTATCGGGAGACCAAATGTCGGCAAAAGTAGTCTCTTAAATTCACTGCTTGAAGAAGAAAAAGCAATAGTTACAAGCATTCCTGGAACTACAAGAGACATTGTTGAAGGAACTATTATTATAGGTGGAATTATGTTAAATATCCAAGATACTGCCGGTATAAGAAAGACCAATGATATTGTTGAAAAAATTGGTGTAGAAAAAAGTCTCAGTACTATAGATGCTTCTGACTTAATAATTTTTATTTTAAATAATAATGAAAAATTATCGAATGAAGAAAAAGAAATTTTAGAAAATATTAAAGATAAGAAAAAAATAGTCGTCGTAAATAAAGTCGATTTAGAAAATAAACTAGATAAGAATATGTTAGATGACTACATAGAAATATCAGTCAAAGAAAATATAGGCATAGATAAAATAAAAGATAGAATTAAGAAATTATTTAATTTAGGAGAAATAAAAAATAGTGATTTAACATATTTATCTAACGCTAGAAGTATCTCACTATTACATAAAGCGTTAAATAGTATCAAAGAATCTGAAGAAGAAATAAAAATAAATAGTCCCATCGATATTGTCGAACTAAGTCTTCGCGATGCTTGGGATAATTTAGGACAAATAATAGGTGAAGTCTACACAGACGAACTACTAGATGAACTTTTCTCGAGATTCTGTTTAGGAAAGTAGGGTAATTATGGATTTAAAAATGAGTTCAAACTATTAAAAAATAATTGATAGTGGAATAAAGAAAAAAATATCTGAGTTGAATAGTATATATTTAAAAGAGTGTATGAAAGGAAATAAAGTTGCTTTCTATTATGAAGATGTAAATACTGGAACCGTAGTTTCTTTTAACGAAAATATCTGCTTTTATGCTGCCAGTAGTATAAAAATATTAGTATATGTCCTTCTCCTCGAAAAAACTGTGCGAAAAGAAATCGATTTAAATAGTGAAATACTTATTACTATGGCAGATTTAAAACAAGATACAGGGATTATAAAATATCAAAAAGAAGATACAAAATATACAATATTAGAATTAATAAAATTAACTATTATTGAAAGCGACAACACTGCATATTTAAAATTAGTTGACTTAGTAGGCAAAGAATATCTTGAAAAATATGGCAAATCACTTGGTGCTACGCATACTATGGAGGGTAAAGACTGCTTTGGTATTATTAACTGTGAGGATATGATTATCTATTGGAAAAAAGTAAAAGATTTTATTGATAACCAAAAAGAACTCGGTCCTATCTTAAAATCATATCTTTTAAATCCTAGTGTTAAATTAGTTGAAAATAAAACTATTGAAGAAAAACCATTTATCAGAAAATATGGTTCTTGGTATGTTGCTTATCATGAAGCAGGATATATTGAATATACCAATAGTTATTACATGATAATATTAACACAGATAAATAAAGTGCCATATAAAGAAAAATTCATAAACGAAAGTGCTAAAAAAATATTAGAACTTCATAAAATTATCAACAAAAAATAATAACTAGAAAAGAGGTGATAAATGTGAAGAATAAATACGAAATAATAGTTGTTGGAGGAGGTCATGCTGGCTGTGAAGCGGCAGTTGCTTCTTCTCGTAA